>VAXG01000148.1 GCA_005883355.1 Actinomycetota bacterium
CGCTGACCTGTTGCCGCGGCTGTTTCGATCGCGTCGAGCATGCGGTGGCGCGTGACAGCGTCCTCAAAGCTGGGGCAGAAGTGCGTTCCCTCGCGATAGTCGCGGGCGAAATGCGCGTACGCCTGGGCGACGTTGGTGGAAGGGCCCTGCGGTGGCGACCATCGGTATTGCCTCGGAACGGGCAAGCGTTCGAGCGAGGACTGCGCGCCCTTACCCCCGCGGACGTCCATCTCCCAAATCTGGGCCTGGCCACCTGTCGCAGTGAGCTGCAGATCGCCCTCGCTGCCGTTGATCTCCCAGAGCAGGTTCGTGCCGCGCGAGGCCCCGCCGCGATAGTGAATCGAGAACACCGCGCCGCCCTCGAGCAGTCCGCTGACGCACACCTGATCAGCCGCGGTCATGGGCTTGCTCTCCCCCGTCTCGGGGATCGTGAAGGTTTTTCGGCGCAAGGTCATGGTGGCTGAGAGCTCTCGGGCCTCGCCGAGGCAGTGACACAGCGCGTCGGCGGCGTGGCCGACCGCGATCGAAAGCATCGTGGCGCCGTTCTTCTTGTCATTGAGGTACGCGTTGAACGGCTCCACCGTCGGTCCCCAGCCCATTCCCGAACCGATCAAGGTGGTGGAGAGCACCTCACCGACGTAGCCCTGCGCGATCAAGTCGCGCACGTACGCCACCGAGGGCGCAGACCGGGCCTGTAGACCCGCCACGGCGAGGACACCCTGGTTCCTCGCCACCGCGGCCAACGTCTCGGCCTCTTTCAAGCCGTTGCCGAGCGGCCACTCGCAGTACACGGCCTTGCCGGCGCCGATCGCCGCGGTCGCCAGCTCGAGGTGATACGGCACTTTCACGGTGACGGCGACGACATCCACGGCCGGACTGTTCACGAGCTCTTGGTGATTGTCGAACGCGGCAGGCACACCGAAGAGCTTGCTGGCGGCGTCGGCAGATTCGCGTCGCGTGGTCGACAGCGCCGTGATCTCGAAGTCATCCGAGAGCGACGTCAACGCAGGAATGTGCGCCTGCGCCGCCCATCCGCGGTCCGGATTGGCGCCGATGATGCCGATGCGAATCCTCTGGGCTCCATGCGGTGTGCTCATCGGCTTGCTGCTCCTTTCGCCCTCGGAAGCGGGCCGGGATAAACTTGCGAGTGCAAGCATCTTACTGAAGGGTCGTTGCGTACGCAAGTACCTGAGCCGGACGTACCCTACGGCCTTGATGCGCGCGAAGCAGCCTTTCTGACGGTACGCCTCTGCCGGCCGGGCCCTTGCTGTGAAAGTCACCGCGGACGCCGCTAGGCGTTTCCTTGTCGCACGGCACATGCTCGCGCCGGCACGTTCTCTCGACGGAGGACCCGACGCGATTCTGGAAGTCTTTCGCCGCCTAGGGTCGGTCCAATTCGACCCGCTGGCCGTCGCGGGCAGGAACCACGACCTCGTGCTGCACGCGAGGGTCGCCGACTACGACCCCGGCTGGTGCGACCGGCTCTACGGACGCCGCGAGATCTTCGAGGCGTACAACAAAGGTCTCTCCCTCGTACCGACGAGCGAGTTCGCGTGGTTCCGCGGGACATTGAGCCTCAAGGCGCCACGAACCCTCGCCGAGAACGGCGGCGTGGCCAAGCGGGTACTCGAGCGGATCCGCGCCGATGGCCCGTTGTCGGCGCTCGACTTCGAGCGCGAGAGCGGGACGACGACCGACTGGTTCGGGATGCCGACAAACGCCGTACGTGCCGTGCTCGAGGCGTATGCCGTCACGGGTGTGCTCGGCCTCGCGCGGCGCGACGGGAACCGCAGGTACTACGACCTGCTCGAACGGCTGCTATCCCCCGATGTGCTCGCTCGCAAGATCCCGGTGGAAGAGCAACTCCGGCACAAGCTCCTGTCGCGTTACCGCGCGCACGGTCTGCTCGGTGTCGGCGGTGGTGGAGATGTCTTCGGCAGTCTCGGACCGGCGAAGCCGGACGCGCGCTGGCCGGGCTACCCGGGACGGAACGCTCTGCGCGAAGAGCTCGTAGAACGCGGAGAGCTCGTTTCCGTCGAGGTGGAGGGCGTCCGCGGAAAACGTCTTCTCGTTCGTGAGGACGTCAAACTTCTCGAAACGCCGCCGAACCCACCGCCTTCCGTCGCGTTCGTGCCCCCGTTCGATCCAATCGTCTGGGATCGCGGCCTCCTCGCGAGCCTCTTCGAGTTCGAGTACGTCTGGGAGCTCTTCCTCCCACCGGCCAAGCGCCGCTGGGGCTGGTACGTGCTGCCGATCGTCTTCGGGGACCGCTTCGTCGGCCGGATCGAGCCGCGTATCGACCGGATCGAGGCTCGCGTGCAGGTGCTCAATGTCTGGTGGGAGGACGGGTTCTCGCCACGCCGCGTTGACGGGTTCGTCGACGCAATGCGTGGCGCGCTGCGCTCGTACCTCGGCTTCGCCGGCGCCGCACGACTCGCGTGGGCGTCGCACCTCGGCACTGAGAAGCGGCTGTTTCTCAGTCGGCCGTAACCCGCCTTCTCGATCGGTAGGCCAAGAAGCGCCAGAAGTCGATCGAACCGAAAACGCGGCTCGTGCGAATCACGCGGGAAACCGTCCCTCGCACGAAGGAGCCCTCGATGCGTTTCATTCCAACGAAGTTCCATGCTCCGCTCGACTACATCGTCGGAGCGGCACTGATCGCTGGCCCGTGGATCTTCCAATTCTCGGAACACACTGCTGCGACCGCGGTCCCGATCATCCTCGGGATCGGCCTGATTGCCTACAGCCTCTTCACGAATTACGAGCTCGGCGTCTGGAAGGTGGCCCCGATGGCGGTGCACAATCTGATCGACATCGCGGCCGGGGCGCTGCTGGCTGCGTCGCCTTGGCTCTTCGGCTTCGCCGACGAGACCGCGAACGTCTGGGTCCCACACCTGGTCGTCGGACTCGCTGCCATCTTCCTCGGCCTCACCACAAAGCAGCAGGGCGGATACAGCTACCGCAAGGCCGACACGCAGAGCGCCGCCGTCGGCTAGACCCTATGGCGGCTGAGTGGCCGCGAGACGTCAAAGGCCGGACCCTCTCGGTTACAGATCGGGGGTTTGTCTGGCCGGAGACTGGCTCCGGCTGACCCCATGTAACGGAAGGAGGGTCCGGCCGTGCCCACAACGATGACATTCGCGGGCCTCGACGTCCACGCCCGCTCGACCCACGTCGCCGC
>VAXG01000050.1 GCA_005883355.1 Actinomycetota bacterium
AGCCACCGGTGACCTGGGCAAGAAGATCACCGTCAACGTCAAGGGCGAGATCCTCCAGCTGAAGAACACCATCAACACGATGGTCGACCAGCTCTCGTCGTTCGCGGACGAGGTCACGCGCGTCGCCCGCGAAGTGGGCACCGAGGGCAAGCTCGGCGGCCAGGCCAAGGTCAAGGGCATCAGCGGCACCTGGAAGGACCTGACGGACAATGTCAACACCCTCGCGGACAACCTCACCAACCAGGTGCGCAACATCGCCGACGTGACGACGGCTGTCGCGAAGGGCGAGCTCTCCAGCAAGATCACGGTCGACGCGCGCGGTGAGATCCTCGAGCTCAAGAACACGATGAACACGATGGTCGACCAGCTGTCGACCTTCGCCGCGGAGGTGACGCGCGTCGCGAAGGAGGTGGGCACCGAGGGAAAGCTCGGCGTCCAGGCGCAAGTCGAAGGCGTCTCAGGCGTCTGGAAGGGCCTCACCGACAACGTGAACCAGCTCGCCGGCACGCTGACGACACAGCTGCGCGCGATCTCGGAGGTCTCTCAGGCGGTGACGAAGGGCGACCTGACGCGCTCGATCGCGGTCGAGGCCGAAGGCGAAGTCGCAGAGCTGAAGGACACGATCAACCAAATGATCGAGAACCTCGCCGAGACCACGCGCAAGAACTCGGAGCAGGACTGGCTGAACTCGAACATGGCGCGCTTCACCGGGATGCTCCAGGGCGAGCGCGACCTCGAGACCGTCTCGCGCCTGATCATGTCCGAGTTGACGCCGCTCGTCGGCGCACAGCACGGCGCGTTCTTCATGATGGAGTCGCCCGACGGCGAGGGAGACGACTTCGAGCTCCGTCTTATCTCGACCTACGGCTACAAGCAACGCAAGAACGTCCCGAACAAGTTCAAGATCGGCGTGGCCCTCGTCGGACAGGCTGCGCTCGAACAGAAGCCGATTCTGGTCACGCAGGCGCCGGAGGACTACGTCCGCATCAGCTCAGGCCTCGGCGAGGGGCTGCCGATCAACCTGATCGTCCTCCCCGTGCTCTTCGAGGACCAGGTGCTGGCGGTGATCGAGCTCGCCTCGTTCCAGCGCTTCGCGAATGTCCAGCAGGCGTTCCTCGAGCAGCTGTCCGAGACGATCGGCGTCGTGCTCAACACGATCGGCGCGAACATGCGGACGGAGGAGCTGCTGTCGCAGTCGCAGGGCCTGACCCAGGAGTTGCAGAGCCAGTCCGAAGAGCTGCAGGCCCAGCAAGAGGAGCTCCAGCAGTCGAACAAGGAGCTCGAGGAACAGGCCGCGTCCCTCAAGGCGTCCGAGGAGCTGCTGCAAACACAGCAGGAGGAGCTGCAGCAGACGAACGAAGAACTGGAAGAGAAGGCGCAGCTGCTCGAGGAGCAGAACCGTCGCATCGAGATCAAGAACCGCGAGATCGAGCTGGCCCGAGCCGCCCTCGAGGAGAAGGCCGAGCAGCTCTCGCTCTCGTCGCGGTACAAGTCCGAGTTTCTCGCGAACATGTCACACGAGCTGCGCACGCCGCTGAACTCGCTGCTGATCCTCGCGAAGCTGCTCGGAGAGAACACGGACTCGAACCTGAACGAGAAGCAGATCGAGTTTGCGAACACGATCTTTGGCGCAGGGTCCGACCTGCTCAATCTGATCAACGACATCCTCGACCTCTCGAAGGTCGAAGCGGGGCGAATGGACGTCAACGTGAGCGACGTGAGGCTCACCGACCTGCGCGACTTCGTCGAACGCTCTTTCAGGCCGGTCGCAGAAGACAAGAGCCTCGGCTTCGAGATCGAGGTGCACGGCGCGAACGTCCCACCGACGATCGAGACCGACGAGCAGCGGCTGCAGCAGGTGATCAAGAACCTGCTCTCGAATGCGTTCAAGTTCACCGACTCGGGCGAAGTCAAGCTGCGCATCGGTCTCGCAGAAGGCCGCCAGTTCGCGAGCGAGGCCCTGTCACGGGCCGACGCCGTGCTCGAGTTCACCGTCGAGGACACCGGCGTCGGCATCGCACACGACAAGCTGCGCCTGATCTTCGAGGCCTTTCAACAGGCCGACGGGACGACGAGCCGTCGTTACGGCGGCACCGGCCTCGGACTCTCGATCAGCCGGGAGATCGCGCGCCTGCTCGGCGGCGAGATCCACGTTGAGAGCGAGGTCGGTAGGGGCAGCCGGTTCACGCTGTTCCTGCCGGCCACGTACCAGCCTCCTGAGCATCCGTATGCCTCCATTCCGCTCGAGGCGGCAGTCGTGCTGGCGAGCGACGGCAACGGAGGCGGCCAGCCTGCGACACACGATGACGACCAGCCGGAACTCGACTCGGCACTGCTCCTTCCGAGCGACGTCCGCGACGATCGTGACGACATCGAGGACGGCGACCGCGTCGTGCTGATCGTCGAGGACGACCCAGACCTCGCCCGCACGGAGCTGGAGGTCGCCCGCGAGCGCGGCTTCAAGGGAATCGTTGCGGTCCGCGGCGACTCGGGCCTTGCGCTCGCACACGAGTTCAAGCCCGACGCGATCATCCTCGACATGAAGCTGCCGGTGATGGACGGCTGGGACGTGCTCGATCGCCTCAAACATCATCCGGAGACGCGTCACATCCCCGTGCACATCGTCTCTGCGGGCGATGGCCGCCAGAACGCGCTCAAGGCCGGCGCGGTCGCGTTCCTCGAGAAGCCCATCTCGAAGGAAGGCCTCGAGGCGACCTTCGTCGAGATCCGCAGCTTCATCGACCGCGGCCTCAAACGGCTGCTCGTCGTCGAGGACGACGAGTTACAGCGCCAGGCGATTGTCGAGCTGGTCGGCAGCGACGAAGAGGTCGAGGTGACCGCAGTCGGTTCGGGCGAAGCAGCGCTGGAGGCACTCGAGCTGGAGCACTTCGACTGCATGGTGCTCGACCTCAAGCTTCCCGACATGGGCGGGTTCTCGCTGCTCGAGAAGCTCAAGGAGGACGACCGACACTCGTCGATCCCGGTGATCATCTACACCGGCAAGGAGCTGACACGCAATGAGGAGACGAAGCTGAAGAAGTTCGCGGAGTCGATCGTCGTCAAGGACGCGAGCTCGCCCGAGCGGCTGCTCGACGAGACGTCGCTCTTCCTTCATCGCGTCGAACGGAAGCTGCCGAAGGAGAAGCGCAGGATGCTGGAGCAGCTGCACTCCGCCGACGAGGTGCTCAAGCAGAGAAAGATCCTCATCGTCGACGACGACGTGCGGAATGTGTTCGCCCTCACCAGTGTGCTCGAATCGCACGGCATGGAGGTGCTCTACGCCGAGAACGGGAACGACGGCATCGAGCTCCTCCATCGCAACCCGGAGGTCGATCTCGTGCTGATGGACATCATGATGCCCGGCATGGACGGCTACGAGACGATGCGGACCATCCGCTCCGAGGAATCGTTCAAGCAGCTCCCGATCATCTCCCTCACGGCGAAGGCGATGAAGGGCGACCGCGAGAAATCCATCGCCTCAGGGGCCTCGGACTACATCGCGAAGCCGGTCGACACGGACCAGCTACTTTCGCTGATGCGAGTCTGGTTGTACAAGTAAGACCATGGCTTCAGTTGGTGCGTCACGGGAGCCGGCGGGAACGAGCAAACACCCGCCGGCTCACGGTGACCTCGAAGACATCGAGCTCTCTCTCCTGCTCGAGGGCGTCTTCCGTCAGTACGGTTTCGACTTCCGGGAGTACGCCCCGGCCTCGCTGAGGCGCCGTGTCTGGCGGCGCGTCTTCGCGGAAGGGCTCCAGACGATCTCGGCCCTGCAGGACAAGCTCCTGCACGACCCGGCCTGCATGGAGCGCCTCCTACTCGACCTCTCGATCAACGTGACCGCGATGTTTCGCGACCCTGCCTTCTACCTCGCATTCCGGGAGAAGGTCGTTCCGATCCTCCGCACGTATCCGTTCACTCGGATCTGGGTGGCGGGCTGCTCCACCGGGGAGGAGGTCTACTCGCTCGCGATCCTCCTCGAGGAGGAGCAGGTCTACGATCGTGCGCGCATCTACGCGACGGACATCAACGAGTCTGTCCTCGACCGTGCGCGATCGGGTGTGTTCCCGCTCGACAAGATGCGCGAGTACACGCAGAACTACATCAAGGGGGGCGGCACGCGAGCCTTCTCCGAGTACTACCTGGCAAAGTACGACGGGGCACAGTTCCAGCGCTCCTTGATCGAGAACGTCGTCTTCGCCCAGCACAACCTCGTCTCGGATCACTCGTTCAACGAGTTCAACGTGATCATCTGCCGCAACGTGATGATCTACTTCGACCGCACCTTGCAGGAGCGCGTGCACCGGCTCTTCTTCGACAGCCTGGTGACGTTCGGCGTGCTCGGTCTCGGGCACAAGGAGTCGATTCGCTTCAGCCCACACGAGGCGGGCTATGAGGAGCTCGACCCGAGCGAGAAGCTCTACCGGAAGGTGGGCTAGCAGGACCGCCGATGTACGACCTCGTCTGCATCGGTGCTTCGTGGGGCGGGCTCAAAGCCATCGGCCAGGTGCTCGCCGATCTTCCCGCCGAGCTCGACCTGCCGATCGCAATCGCGCAACACCGTCATCCCGACTCGCCGGAGGGGACGCTCGCACAGCTGCTGCAGGCGCAGACCAACCGACCCGTGCTCGACGTCGAGGACAAGATGGCGATCGAGCCACGTCACGTCTACATCGCGCCCCCGAACTACCATCTGCTGGTCGAGCGGGGCTCCTTCGCCCTCTCGGTCGACGAGCGCATCCAGTTTGCGCGCCCCTCGATCGACGTGCTGTTCGAGACGGCCGCTCACGCCTACGGCTCGGGCGTGATCGGGATCATCCTCACCGGCGCCAACGACGACGGCGCTCACGGACTGGCCAGGATCAAGCGTGTCGGCGGCGTGGCCGTGATCCAGGATCCACTCGGTGCGGCCCGCCGGACGATGCCGGATGCGGCGATCGCTGCGACCGTGGCCGACGCCATCCTCCCGCTGGACGCGATCGGCAAGTTCATCTATGGGCTCTGGGTACAGCCCGCAACCGTTAGGGAAGTCACGAAGGCCTGATGGCCAACATCCTCCTCGTCGACGACCGTCCTGACAACCTGCTCGCGCTCGAGGCCATCCTCGAGCCACTCGAGCAGAACCTTCTCTACGCCCACTCCGGCGAGGAGGCGCTCCGCCAGCTGCTGCAGCACGACGTCGCGATCATCCTGCTCGACGTCCAGATGCCCGTGCTCGACGGCTTCGAGACGGCGACGCTGATCAAACGGCGCGAGCGCACGAAGCACATCCCGATCATCTTCGTCACTGCGATCTCCAAAGACGACGAGCACGTCTTCCGCGGTTACTCGGCAGGGGCCGTCGACTACGTCTTCAAGCCCTTCAGTCCCGAGGTGCTCCGCTCCAAGGTTGCCGTGTTCGTCGAGTTGCACGAGAAGACCGAACAGCTCCGGCAGCAGGCGGAGCAGTTGAAGCAGCAGGAGCTCGCGGAGCTCCGCCGAGAGAGCGAGGAGCGCTACCGCTTCCTGGCCGAAGCCCAGCCGGACCAGATCTGGACGGCGACGCCGAACGGCGAGCTCGACTATGTGAACCAGCGCGCGCTCGACTACTTCGACACCTCGTTCTTGGAGCAAGTGTCCTCGGGCTGGATGGAGGTGGCGCATCCCGACGATCGTCCGGGAATGGTGCGGCTCTGGCAGGAGGCGCTCGAGACCGGAAGCCCGTACGAGAACGAGCTACGTCTCCGTCGCGCGGCGGACGAGTCCTACCGCTGGCACTTGACGCGTGCGGTCCCGATGCGCAACCGGCGCGGCCAGATCGTCAAGTGGTTCGGCTCCAACACCGACATCGAGGACCGCAAGAGCGCCGAGGAGGCACAGCAGTTCCTCGTCGATGCGGGTGCGACCCTCGGCGGCTCGCTCGACTACCGCACCACGCTGGCGGCGCTCGCGAAGATGGCCGTGCCGCGCATCGCCGACTGGGCACGCGTGGACATCGTCGAGGACGGGAAGTTGCGCACGCTCGCCGTCGAGCACGTCGACGAGCGCAAGGTCGAGCTCGCCCTCGAGCTCAGCCGCCGCTATCCAGAGGATCCCGAAGCGGCTCAGGGCCCACCGCTCGTATTGCGCACAGGCGAGAGCGAGCTCATCACGGAGATCTCGGAGGAGAGGTTGTCCGAGCTCGCGGTCGACGACCTCCATCTGGGGCTCGTCCGCGAGCTGGGCTTTCAGAGCTACATGGGCGTGCCGCTCGTCTCCCGCGGGCGCACGTTGGGCGTGATCTCGTTCGTGGTGGCTGAATCGGGGCGGCGCTACGGGCCGGCCGATCTCGCCTTGGCCGAAGAGCTCGCACGCAGAGCCTCGACCGCGATCGAAAACGCGCAGCTCTACCGCGAGGCCGAAGAGCGGGCCCAGGCTGCACGCGTGCTCGAGACGGTCGCCGACGGCGTGTTTCTCGTCGACATCGAGGGAATCGTGCGCATCTGGAACCGGGCAGCCGAGGCGATCACCAAACTGCCGCGCGGCGGGGTCGTCGGCCGGCGGGCCGACGAGGTGCTGCCGGGATGGCAGGATCTCGCAGTGCGCGTCGCCGTTGCGGGAGCACCCGGGCCCGCGTCGGCAACGACCTTCCCACTCGAGCTGGACGGCGACGAGCGCTGGCTCTCGATCTCGGGAGTGGGCTTCGACGAAGGCACGGTGTACGCGTTCCGCGACCTCACCGAGGAGCGGGCGCTCGAGCAGATTCGACAGGACCTCGTGTCGACCGTGTCACACGAGCTGCGCACTCCGCTCGCCGCGATCTACGGCTCGGCGCTCACCCTCGCGCGCGACGACCTCGAGCTCGAAGAGGCCATGCACCGCAAGCTCCTCGAAGTCATAGTCGAAGAGTCCACCCGCCTGGCCGACATCGTCAACGACCTCCTACTGGCCAGCCAGCTCGACGCCGACCGGCTCGAGATGCGCGTCGAGCCGTGCGACGCGCACGCCATCGCGGCCGGAGTCCTCGACGCCGCCCGCACGCACCTTCCGGAAGGAACGCGGGTCAGCCTAGATTCCGGCGAGGACGTTCCACGAGTCGCCGCCGACGAAGGCCAGCTCCGGCAAGTGCTCACAAACCTGATCGACAACGCCGTCAAGTACTCCCCCACTGGCGGCGACGTGCAGGTCCGCGTAGAAGCGGCAGGCGAGTACGTGCGCTTCACCGTCGCCGACGAAGGGCTCGGCATTCCACCCGCCGAGCAGAGCCGGATCTTCGAGAAGTTCTACCGGCTCGACCCGGACATGACCGGCGGAATCGGCGGCACGGGCCTGGGGCTCTACATCTCGCGCGAGCTCGTTCGCCGCGTGCACGGGCGGATCTGGGTCGAGCCCAACGGCAGCCGCGGCTCGATCTTCAACGTGGAGATTCCGGCAGCTTCCGAGCCTTCCGCAGAGCCGAGAAGGCACAAGACGGCTGGGGCAAGCGCGTAGCCGTCCTCAAAGAGTGTGGGTAACCGTATTCGGCAAAGTGGCTTCGCGGACGAGACTATGGACATGACAGTGCTGATCGTCGACGACCACCCCAGCTTTCGGACCAGCGCCCGGGAGCTCCTCGAGGCGGAGGGGTACGAGATCATCGGCGAAGCCGAGAACGGGACCACGGCCCTGCGCGCCGTGGAGGAGCTCAAGCCGGACCTCGTTCTGCTCGACGTGCAGCTTCCGGACATGGACGGCTTCCAGGTCGCCGAGCAGCTCTGCAAGCTCGCCGACCCGCCGGCGGTCGTCCTGACGTCGAGCCGAGACAGCGCCGACTACGGCAGCTGTATCCAGATCTGCGGCGCCCACGGCTTCGTCCCGAAGGCTGATCTGTCAGGAGCCGCGATCGCGGCTCTTCTTACCGCGTGATCTTCGCACGGCGGCCGTGGCTCTACTTTGGGCCGGCTGCGCTCGTCGCGGGTGCGATCGCCGTTGCGCTCACGGTCACGAGCGACCACGAGCAGCACCCCGCTCTCGCCACCGCACTCGGACTGTTCGTCAGCTGGTCGTTCATCTTCGCGGGGCTGATCGGTTGGTCGCGGCGCCCGGCGAATCGCACCGGGATGCTGATGGTCGCGGTCGGGTTCGGCGTTCTCGTCGGCAGTCTCAGCGAGGCGAACTACTCCGTTCCGTTCACGCTCGGCGCGCTCTTCGGAAGCGTCTTCATCGCAGTGTTCATCCACCTCCTACTCGCGTATCCGAGCGGCGAGCTGATCAGCCGCAAGGCACGTGTGCTCGTGATTGCCGGCTACGCGACGGCTCTCGTCGCGCCGCTGTTGGATTCCATGTTCGCCGCGCGGCACACGTGCAAGCCGCACGCCTGCCCGGACAACCTCGTCTTCGTCTCGCACAACCACACCGCGCACGTCGCGCAGACGGCGTTGTGGACCACGGCCACTGTGCTCCTGTTCGTCGCCGCTTTCTCGCTTCTCGTCGGCCGCTGGCGAGATGCAACGCCGACACTCCGCCGCATCCTGCGGCCCGTCTACCTCGCCGGCGGCATCAGTGTCGTTCTGCTGGCGGTCGGCTTCATCGTGACGCCGTTCTCCGGCTTCGGTGGCACGCTGGTGAGCGTCGCGCTCATCGTGACGTTCACGGCGGTACCGTTCCTTTTCCTCGCGGGACTGCTCGGCACGACGATAGCGCGAGGCGCCGGGTTGGACACCATCTTCAGCTCGGTCCCCGAGCGCGCGAGCCCGGGCGAGGTGCAGGACGGACTGAGGCAGGCGCTCCGCGACGAGACCGCCGAAGTCGCGTACTGGTACGAGGAGGGCGGGCACTACGTCGACATCGACGGCAAGCGCTTCGAGTTGCCCGTCGACACACGCCGGCGCGTCGTCACCCGGCTCGACTACGCGGACGACCCGGTAGCGGCCATCGTCCACGACGCGGCGCTGCTCGAGGAGCCGGAGTTGCTGGAAGGGATCGCGAACGCGGCTCGCATCGCGCTCGAACGGGACAAGCTGCTGGTCGAGGTTCGCGCCCGCGCCCAGCGCTACTTCGCCCTTCTGCAGGCGATGCCGGACCTGATGTTCCGCATCTCCGCCGAAGGGACCTATCTTTCCTACAACGCGCCCAATCCAAGCGATCTCGTCGAGGACGAGGTCGTCGGCAGGACGCTCTGGGACCGGTTGCCCCGCGACCTCGCCGACCGCGTGCTCGCAGCCGGGCGCGCTGCTCTTGCCGGAACACCCCAGGTGATCGAGTACACCCTCGACTTCGAAGACCGAAAACGTCATTACGAGGGACGCTTCGCGCCCAGCGGGGATGCCGAGTTCCTGATGATCGTTCGCGAGATCACACGGCGAAAGCAGCAGCAGCAGGAGCTCGAAGCGTCACGCCAGCGCATCGTCGCCGCGGGCGACGATGCGCGCAGGAAGCTCGAGCGCAACCTCCACGACGGGGCGCAGCAACGACTTGTTTCCGTGTCCCTCTCCCTACGGTTGGCGCAGGCCCAGCTCGAGGAGAATCCCGCTGGCGCGCAAGAGGTGCTCGAGGCGTCACGAGAAGAACTTGCGCGAGCACTTGAAGAGCTGCGTGAGCTCGCTCGCGGTATCCATCCGGCGGTGCTCACCGACCGCGGGCTGGAAGCCGCGCTCGAGTCGCTGGCCGCTCGGGCTCCTCTTCCGGTGGAGATCGACGGGCCACGCGCGAGCCTGCCGGCCGCAGTCGAAGCGGCGGCCTATTACGTCGTCTCGGAAGCACTTGCGAACGTGACGAAGTACGCTCAGGCTTCTTCTGTCAAGGTGACGGTCGAGCAGGTGAACGGTTGTGCGTACGTCGAGGTCGCCGACGACGGTGTCGGCGGAGCAGATCCGGGCCGCGGCTCCGGTCTCCGCGGATTGGCCGACCGCGTCGCGTCTCTGAACGGCAAGCTTGCGATCGACAGCCCTCCCGGCGCGGGAACCCGCGTCCGGGCCGAGATCCCACTGGAGTAGGCTCTGACACCGAATCTCCCCGATGGAACGGTCACACTCGTCTTCACGGATGTCGAGGGCTCGACGGCTCTCGTACGAGCGCTCGGCGACGGCTATGCACTCGTGCTCGCAGACCACCGGCGGCTCTTCCGCGAGGCGGTGGAGCGTTGCGCCGGACAGGTCATCGACCATCGGGGCGACGAGTTCTTCGTCGTCTTCGAGGACGCCCGGCGGGCAGCCGAGGCGGTCTCCGAGGCCCAGCGCGCGTTCGCGGCACATGCGTGGCCGGAGGGCGTCGAGCTGCGAGTCAGGATGGGACTCCACACCGGCGAGCCGACGATCCGCGACGGCGACTACTACGGGTTGGACGTCCATCGAGCAGCCCGGATCGCCCAGGCCGGGAGCGGCGGACAGGTCTTGCTCTCCCAGCGGACTCGCGAAGCCCTCGCTGCGTCGCACGAGCTCGCCGATCTGGGCGATCACGATCTGGCCGGGCTCGACGAGCCGGAGCGGCTCTTCCAGCTCAACATTCCAGGCCTGCCCTCGCGCTTTCCACCGCTCAGCACCGCGCGGAAAGGATTTCGCGGCGTGCGCGTAGTGCTGGCGGACGACTCCGTTCTCCTCCGCGAGGGGATCGCCCTCCTGCTCGAGGACGCCGGCTTCGAGATCGTCGCACAGAGCGGAACGGCGGAGGATCTCCTGCGGCACGTCGGGATGCACAAGCCCGACGTCGCCCTGATCGACATCCGCATGCCGCCGACGCAGACGGACGAGGGCCTGCGCGCCGCGAAACAGATTCGCGAGCGTTGGCCCGAGACCGGTGTCCTCGTCCTCTCCCAGTACGTCGAGTCGGCCTACGCGATGGAGCTGCTGGGCGAGAACGCCGAAGGCGTCGGCTACCTGCTGAAAGATCGAGTTTCCGACGTGGACGAGTTCGCGGCCGCCGTTCGGCGGGTCGCAGAAGGCGGATCGGCGCTCGATCCGGCGGTCGTGTCGCAGCTCGTGGGCCGCCGCCGGCGCGACGATCCGATCGACGAGCTGACGCCTCGCGAGCGCGAGGTGCTCGGGCTGATGGCGGAAGGCCGCTCGAACCAGGCGATCGCGGAGAAGCTCGTGATCACGCTCCGCGCGGTCGAGAAGCACGTGACCAGCATCTTCTCCAAGCTGCGCCTGCCGGCAAGCGCAGAGGATCACCGCCGCGTGCTTGCGGTTCTGACGTACCTCGGCTCCACGAACTAGCCGTCTTTCCGCCCTTTCCGGGTGCGGTTTCCCCCTGGCAAGAGGCCTGCGAGCCGCATTTTCGCACCGACTCCTCGCTGCCATCTTGGGCTTACCCCCAAGCGAAGGAGCTGAGTCCAAATGTCACCCCTGAAGCGCTCGAACAACATCGCGGCCCGCATGGGTCGCTGGAGCGCGAGCCACTGGAAGACAGCAGTCTTCGGCTGGCTCGCATTCGTTATCGCCGCAGTCATGGTCGGCAACTTCGTCGGAACGAAGAACATCGACACTGCGGACGCGAACGTCGGCCAGGCACACAAGGCCGACCAGATCCTCAAGCAGGCATTCCCCCAGGTGGATCCCCAGACAGAGCTGGTGCTCGTTCAGAGCTCGAGCAAGACGATCCAGGATCCCGCCTTCCGTGCGACGGTCAAAGACGTCGAGAACACGATCGCCGGCAATCCGGCGATCAAGAACGTGCGCTCGCCGCTCGACCCCGCGCATGCCGATCAGGTCTCCAAGGATGGCCGCTCGGCCATGGTCGTCTGGGACATGAAGGGCACGTACGAGAACGCGAAGCCGAAGATCGACGGGATCGTTTCCGCCGTCGGCCAGGCGGCTGACCGCCATCCGGCGTTCTACGTGGCGGAGGCCGGCTCGGTGAGCTCCGGGAAGGCACTCGACAAGATGTTCTCCGATCAGCTCAAGCTGGCCGGCGAGCGCTCCATCCCGATCACGGTCATCGTTCTCCTGCTCGTGTTCGGCGCCCTCGTGGCCGTCGGCGTGCCGCTACTCGTCGCGCTCTCGAGCGTGATCGCGACGGTCTTCCTCGTCGCACTCCCGAGCCACCTCGTGCCGATGGATCAGAACGTGTCGGCGGTGATCCTGCTCGTCGGGCTCGCGGTCGGTGTCGACTACTCGCTCTTCTACTTGAAGCGTGAGCGGGAGGAACGCGCGCTCGGGAGAAGTCCGCGGGCCGCACTCGAGGCCGCAGCCGCGACATCGGGCCGCTCGGTGCTGATCTCGGGCATCACGGTGATGGTCGCAATGGGCGGGATGATGTTCTCCGGTGACAAGGCATACCTGGGCTTCGGCATCGCCACGATGATGGTCGTCGGTGTCGCGATGCTCGGTTCGCTCACCGTGCTTCCCGCTCTACTGTCGCGGCTCGGCGACAAAGTCGAGAGGGGCAAGATCCCGTTCCTGCACCGGCTCCGGCGCGACAGCGGCGAGAACCGGTTCTGGAAGGCGATCCTGACGCCGGTGTTGCGGCGGCCGGTCGTCGCCGCGGCGCTCGCGGGCGGCCCGGTTCTGCAGCTCCACACCTCGCAGAGCGGGTTGGACGCAATGCCGAACAGTGCACCGACCGTCGGCACGATGAAGAAGATCGAGAAGGCGTTCTCGAACGGCGACCTCTCCCCGGCAATCGTCGCGATCGAGGCGAACACCAATTCGCCGGCCACGCACCAGGCGATCTCGGAGCTGAAGTCGCAAGCGATCGCGAGCGGGCAGATGCACGGCCCGGTCGTCGTCGAGGTGAATCCATCCCACACCGTCACGCGGGTCTCGATTCCGCTCGCCGGCAAGGGCTCGGACTCCGTCTCCAACGCAGCGCTCGACACGCTGCGAAACACGATCCTGCCCGCAACGGTCGGAACGGTGCAGGGTGCGACCTACGCGGTCACGGGCCCGACAGCTCAGTCCGCGGACGAGAACGCGTTGCTGAAGCAGAAGGCGCCGATCGTCTTCGGCTTCGTCCTCGTCTTCGCGTTCATCCTGCTGCTGGTCTCGTTCAGGTCGATCGTGATCGCGGTGAAGGCGATCCTGCTCAACCTCCTCTCCGTCGGTGCCGCGTACGGCGTGCTGGTCGCGGTCTTCCAGTGGGGTTGGGGTGAGAGCTTCCTCGGCTTCCACTCGAATGGCGGCATCGCGTCGTGGCTGCCGATCTTCATGTTCGTGATCCTGTTCGGCCTCTCGATGGACTATCACGTGTTCATCCTGAGCCGGGTCCGGGAGGCTTACGACCGCGGCCTGAAGACCGAAGACGCGGTCGCGCACGGCATCAGCACGACGGCCGGCGTGGTGTCGAGTGCCGCGCTCGTGATGGTCGGCGTGTTCGCGGTGTTCGCGTTGATGCCGATCCTGGACATGAAGGAGATGGGCATCGGCCTGGCAGCGGCGGTGCTGATCGACGCGACGATCGTCCGGGCAGTCCTGCTCCCGGCGACGATGAAACTGCTGGGCGAGAAGAACTGGTACCTACCGCGGTGGCTCGAGTGGCTGCCGAGGCTGGAGCACGAGGGTTCCGTTCCGGAGAAGGCACCGACAGGCGCCCCGGCGCCCGCACCCGCCGCGTAGCTCCTCCCCGCTCCTTCGCAAGAAAAGCGCCCCGCTTTCGGCGGGGCGCTTTTCGTCCCTGTCCACAAACGGCTCGTCTTGGGGTCTGACCCAAAGACATGTCACCAAACAGACGGTTGTGGATGTTGTGGATTACCGCCTGGCTGTTGCGCGCTTGCCACGCGGGGTGAGGTCGAGCTGAATGTCGATCAGGCCGTCGGCAAGCAGCTCGGAGGCGTACTCCCAGGGCGGGGATGAATCCGGGTCGTCGCGGTACTCGGCGAGCGCGGTCAGCGCTTCACCGGACGCGTTGAACGTCTCCGCGATCTCCTTGCCGTCCCAGCGAAAGTGCAGAACCGGCTTGTCGGCCGAGAGATCCTTCCGCGCCGCGATCCGTTCCTGCAGCGAGCCGTCAACCCGGACCTCGTACTCGTCCGCCTGCCCGCGAACCTGCAGAACCGAGCCCGCGTCCGTGACCCCCTGAAAGACAAGCGGCTCGATCCCGGCCGGCCCGTCCGGCTCGGGCCGGCGGTTGTGGATGTATTCCCGCCACTGCTCTCGCAGGTCCTCGTCGGGAACCCACTCCTCGAGGACTCTGTCGAACTGCTCGCGCACTTCGAGCAGCTTGTCCTCAAGCTCGCGGCGCGTCGATCCCTCCGGCCAGTTCCTCCCTTAGAGGAAGAGCCGAAGCCTCTGGCGATCGTCGTCTAGGCAAGAAGCCGGAGGAGGGACTCGAACCCACGGCCTATGGTTTACAAAACCATTGCTCTACCAACTGAGCTACTCCGGCGGGACGTCGCCATGGTAGGCGATGTCCCGCCGGAATGAATTAGGCCGCGTCGACGAGTGCGTCGGGTGAGATCTCGACGACGCCGGCAAGCTCGTCCTGGAGCTTGGCCAGCGCGTCGCGCTCCACCTGGCGGACCCGCTCGCGGCTCATGCTCAGCTCGCGGCCGATCTGCTCCAGCGAAGTGGCCTCGCCGTCGAATCCGAACCGCAGCTCGAGTACACGACGCTCACGCTCCGGCAGCCGTCCGAGGGCGTTACGCACGAACTGGCGACGGAGGGCCTCTCCGGCCTCCTCGGACGGATCCTCGGCGTTCTGGTCGGCGAACAGGTCGCCGAACTCGCCGTCACCGTCGGAGCCGATCGTCTGGTTGAGCGACACGGATGCCTCGACTGCGCTGAGGGCCTCTTCGACGTACACGAGGTCCAGCCCGGTGGCCTGGGCAAGCTCCTCATTCGTCGGCTCCTCACCAGTCGCAGCCTGCAGCCGCGCCCGCGCACGCGCCAGCTTCACGCGCCGCTCATGGACGTGCGTCGGGATCCGGATCGTCGCGGACTGGTTGGACACAGCCCGCTGGCAGGCCTGGCGAATCCACCAGGTGGCATAGGTCGAGAACTTGTAACCGCGGCGCCAGTCGAACTTCTCGACTGCGCGGTTCAGGCCGATCACGCCTTCCTGGATCAGGTCGCCCAGCTGCATGCCGCGCCCCTGATACCGCTTCGCGATCGAGACCACGAGCCGGAGGTTCGAGTTGATCATCAACTCCTTGGCCGTGCGGTCACCGCGCTCGATGCGCTTCGCGAGCGCCACCTCCTCGGCAGCGGTGAGCAGCTGATAGCGGCCGGCCGCGTTCATGAACAGGGTCAGGCTGTCCGTCGTCCCAGAGACCTCTGCGGCAGCCTGCACGCGGGGTGCCGGAGGTGCGTCGTCCTCGAGCGGGACGATCTCGATGCCCTTCTCCTCGAGCTCGCCACGGAGCTCCGCCAGGTCGTCGTCCTCGAGCTCGTTCGCGACGGCGAACGCCTCCAGGGTCGCCTCTTCGACGGAGCCAAGCTCCTCGGCCTCGTGGAGAAAAGACTGCAGATCAAGTTCAGCAATGTTCGTCAGCTTGGTTCAACTCCTCTCGTTTCGGTTGAGAGCCCGTTCGCGGCGGTCCAATCCGGACCGCGCCTGGGGCGCCTCACCATCTATAACGCGGTAGAGGCGGCCGGAATTCCCGGTTTAAAGCAGGACTTGCCGGGATTTCTGGTGGGTAAGGATCTTTCTCTTTACCCGCTGGAGCGCGTTATCGATCGTCTTCGTGTCGCATTCTAGATCTTCGGCCATCTGCTCGTAGGATTCACCCTCCAGGTAGAGCTTGAGGGCGTCCGCCTCGAGCTGGGAGAGGCCGCTCCCCAGGGTGAAAACGAGGCTCTGGAGCTCCTCGGTCGAGATCACGCAGACCGCGGGATCGTCCACGCCAGGGCCGGGCAGGGCGTCCCCTAGAGAGCACTCGCTGTCCGATTCCTGGCCGGCCGGAGTGTGGCTGAACGAGACATAGGTGTTCAGCGGGGCGTGCTTGAAGCGGGTGGCGGTCTTGATGGCCGTGATGATCTGGCGTGTGACGCACAGTTCCGCGAAGCTCCGGAACGAGGTCTCCTTGTCGGCGCGGAAGTCACGAACCGCCTTGTAGAGCCCGATCAGGCCCTCCTGGACGAGGTCCTCCGAGTCCCCGCCGGCGAGGAAGTACGAGCTGGCCTTGAGCCGTACGAAGCCGTTGTAGCGCCGGATCAGGGCGTCGAGCGCACCGCCGTCGCCGTTCCGGGCGCGCATTACAAGCTGGAGGTCTTCTAGCTCCCTCTGAGCCTTCTGCGCAGCGGTTGCGGGCCGTGCGGCCATCTGGCCTCCCCCGGGGTCAGGGGCAAGACGCGAAGTCTCACCCTAAAGTTGAGGGAGAAGATAGCAAGGACCGCTGGTCTTTACAAGGCGCTTGCAGTGGACCCAGCATGTTACGAACGTATGTTCGTCAGGCCAGGATCAGCGACCGCGACTCGGCTTCGGCGAGCAGCGCCTCGATCGTCTCCTGCAGCTGCTCCTGAAGCGACTCGTCCTCGAGTCGGCCGTGCTCGTCGAACCTCGTGGGCGCATGGCCCACGGCGACCTCGCCGTCCACCACCCGCGCGCCGATGGCCGCGAGGACTTTGCGCAGCTCGGCCTGGGCCCAGACCGCTCCGAAGGCGCCCGTGCTTGCACCGACGACCGCGACCGGCTTGTTCCGGAGCGCATTCGTCGCGGGAGGACGCGAGACCCAGTCGAGTGCGTTCTTGAGCGAGCCCGGGATGGACGAGTTGTATTCAGGCGTCGCGAAAAGAACTGCATCCGCCTCGGCGACTGCGCCGCGTAGAGCCGCGACCGCCGGCGGCGCCGGCTGCACGTCATCGTCCTCGTCGTACGGCGGAACAGCCTTGAGGCCCTGGTAGAGGACGAAGTCGACCTCCGGGGGCAACAGCTCCTCCGCGGCGCGGAGGAGCTGGGTGTTGTACGAGCCCGAGCGCAGGCTGCCCGAAATCGCGAGGACCTTCATCGCGCTTACGCCTCCCTCACGAACTGGAGCTCAGCCGTCAGCTTGACGTCGTCGGCCAGGCTGGGCTTCCCGTCGGGCAGCGCAGAGTTCCAGTCGACGCCGAACTCGTTTCGGTTGATGCCGGTCTCGAGCTTCAGCCCCAACCGCTCGCCCCCGTAGGGATCGGAGATCGGATCGGTGATCGTGCCGGTCAGTTCGACCGGCCGCTCGACGCCCTTGATATTGATGCCACCACGCACCGTGACCTGATCGCCCTGGCGCTCGATGTCACTCGACTCGAAGCTGAGCTCCGGGTACCGCTCGGCGTCGAAGAAATCCGGAGACTGCAGGTGGGCGGACAGGTTCTCGTCCTTCACGTCCACGCTCGCAACCTTCGCCGAGCCGGTGATGACCGGGGTCTCTCCGCTGGCATCGAGCCTCGCAGCGATCTCGCGGAACTGCCCGCGGAAGGCGCCGGCGAGGTAGTCGACCTCGAAGCCGATCGTGGAATGGACCGGGTCGAGCGACCAGGTCCCCACCGGCACCGCCTGCCTGGTGTCTGTCGTAATGCTCATTTACACTCCTCCTTGAGTCCGCTATACTTGAGTACGCAACCAATATAGCGAGAAAAGATTGTCTAGTCAAGTATTGCTCAAACAACAAGATTCCGCGCTGGATTCCTGGGTGCGGCTCCTGCGAGGCCATGCCTCGGTCACCCGGGCCATGAGCGCCCAGCTGGTGGCCGAGCACGGCCTGACGATCAACGACTACGAGGCCCTGCTCCATCTCGCCCGCGCCGAGGACGGCCGCATGAGGCGCGTCGACCTGGCCGAGCGGCTGATCCTCACCGCGTCCGGGGTGACCCGGCTTCTCGACGGTCTCGAGGCGGCGGGCCTGGTCGAGCGGGCGTCCTGCGCCAGCGACCGTCGAGTGACCTACGCGGTCCTGACGGCGGCAGGGCGCACGAAGCTGCACGAGGCTTCGGAGTCACACATGGCCGATATCCGCGCCTACTTCGAGGGACGGTTCAGCAGCGAAGAGCTCAAACAGCTCGCAGCCCTGCTGGGGCGGCTGCCCGGCGCCGCCGACGCAGCCGGCGAAGACTGCGCGGCCTAGTCGCCGCCGCGGCGCATTCGCTCCAGCTTGTCGCGCGTCTCCGGGTCGAGACTGTCACGCAGGTGGTGCGGCCGCTCCTCGCTGTGCGAGACCGCCTCCATCTCTCCGAGGAAGGTCTTCGATGAGCGCTTCTGTACTTCCTGGCCCGACGTTCCGCGCACCGCAATGTCCGAGGACACGAGGCAGACGACCTCCGTGCCCCGATGCTCTGCGGCGAGCCGCTCGAGCATGGTGTCGGCATTCTTCGCGTAGCGCACTTCCAGCGGCCCGTACGACTCGTCCGCCCCGGAACCGTCGAAGACGACGTAGCCGCGCGCACCCTTGAGCGCTACGAAGCTGGCGAGCTCGTCACGCAACTGGCGCAGGTCTGCGTAGCTGCCGCTGTGGAAGAGGTTGTGGCCGTCGAACAGGTAGAGCGTCGGCTCAGCCACGCTGGCGCTTCGCTTCGTAGAGCATCAGTGCCGCCGCGACGCTGACGTTCAAGGATTCGACGTGGCCGTCGAGTGGGATCGAGATCGCGTCGTCGCAGGTCTTGCGCACGAGCGGACGAAGTCCCTTGCCTTCGGCTCCGAAGACGAGCGCCAGCCCGCCGGTGAGGTCGGCGTCCCACATCGTCGTCATCGCATCACCCGTTGCGGCGTAGATCCAGAAGTCGCCCCGTTTCACCTCACCCAGATAGCGCGCCAGGTTCGGGACGACTGCGACCGGCAGATGCTCGACCGCGCCGGCCGACGCACGCGCGACGGCAGGCGTCACGGTCGCCGAGCCGTGCGCCGGAACGACGACTCCCGTTGCGCCCGCTCCTTCTGCGCTGCGGATGACGGCGCCGAGGTTGCGCGGATCGGTGACCTGGTCGAGGCATGCCAGCAGCGGAACCTCGCCGGCGGCGAGCTCCCATCCGTCGGCGTACTTGAAGGGCTCACACCACGCGAGCACGCCTTGATGGTCACGCGTGCCTGCTGCTTCGCTGAGCTCGCGCTCCGGCTTTACCTGCAGACGCGGGCGTTCGACTTCTTGCAACCACGGTTCTGTCTTGACGGCGCGCTCGGTGGCCCAGAGCTCGAGCACTTCGCGAGGACCGCGTAGCGCTTCCCGAACCGGGCGACGGCCGTAGACCTGCTGGCGTGTCATCGCGGAACGAGCTGGAAGCCGTCGGCCGCGTCGCGCGCCTCCCAGCCGGCGGCCTCGATCTCGGCGCGGAGCCGATCGGCCTCGTCGAAGTCGCGTGCGGCACGCGCCTCCTGTCTCTGCCTGGCGAGCTCGACGATTTCAGGTGGCGCGTCCTGCCTCTCTGCAAGCGATGCTAGTCCGAAGATGTCGAGGGCCCGGCGCAGGAGCTCGTGGTCCCGCCAGCCGTGCATGACCGCAAGCGCCTCGGGCGTGTTGAAGTCGTCCTCGAGGGCGGCCTGGAAGCGCTCCCACTCACCCGCGGCCGCAGGTTCTGACGGACCGCGGAAGACCTCCCGGAATCCTTCGACCCGTGCCGCGGCTGCTGCCATCGTCTCGTCTGAGAAGTCGATCGGCTTCGACCAATGCGCGGTGAGGAAGAAGACGAGGATCGTCTCGGGGCCCCACTCCTCGATGACGTCATGCAGCGACGCGACGTTTCCGATCGACTTCGACATCTTCTCGCCGACGAATTCGAGCAGTCCGTTGTGCATCCAGAGACGCGCAAACTCGCGGCCTGCGGCCTGCGATTGCGCGCGCTCGTTCTCGTGATGCGGAAAGACGAGGTCGAGCCCACCCAGATGGATCTCGAAGCTGGGGCCAAGGAACTTCTCCGCCATCGCGGAGCACTCGATGTGCCAGCCCGGGCGACCACGACCCCAGGGCGAGTCCCACGAGGTGTCCTCGCCTTCCTTTGTCGCCTTCCAGAGGGCGAAGTCGCGCGGGTCCTCTTTGAACGGGCTCGGGTCGTCGTCCTCGAGCTGGTCCGGTCGCTGCCCGGACAGGCGGCCGTAGTCGGCGAAGCGAGCGACGCGGAAGTAAACATCGCCGCCGGCCTCGTATGCATAGCCGTCGCGAACGAGCTCTTCGATCAGCGCGACGATCTCCGGGATCGTCTCCGTCGCCTTCGGCTCATGGTCGGGCCGGCCGAGACCGAGTCCCTCGGTGTCCTCGATGTACCACTGCGAGGCCTGCGCCGCGAGCACGGCACTGTGCCCGGGTGCGGCGTTGTAGATCTTGTCGTTGACGTCCGTGATGTTCTCGACGAGCGTGACGTCGTAGCCGCGCTCCGCGAGCCAGCGTCTCAGCCACATCGAGATCACGAAAGGCCGCGCGTTGCCGATGTGGATGCGCTGGTACACGGTCGGTCCGCATGTGTACATACGGATCGGGCCAGGCGCGGGTGGAAGCTCCTGCCTCCCCCGTGTCAGCGTGTCATAGAGCTGCATCGATCCTACGCAGTGCTTCGTCACGCGGAAGCGCGGCGATCACGGCCCAGAGCTCGGGACCACGTTCCTGTCCGGTCAGCGCTATGCGGACCGCCTTCAGATTCCCGCCGACGGCCTTCAGCTCGCGCACGAGTGCGCGCGCGTCGAGCGTTCCGTTCCCGCGCTCTACCAGCTCGCGGAAACGCTCCAGCGTCTCCGACGCGTCGATCTTGGCCGGCTTCGGGGGCGTGAGGATCGCCTCCGCGTAGTCGTGTGCCTCGTTCAGGTCGCGCGCGCCTCGAAGTGCGGGGGCGACCTCGACCGGAGCCCCAGTTCGGTAGGCGAGCTCCTCGTCGCTCATCGCCTCGATCGCCTCGATCGCGAGGCGGCGGATGCGCGGCAGGTCGTAGTGCACGTCGTGCTGGGGAACGCCGAGCTCTTCGAGATAGCGGCGAACGGCTTCTCCCGGAATGCCGGCCTCGCGCAGGGACGCGACGGTCGCGCCGGCCGCGCGCTTGGCGAGCTTCTTGCCGTCCTCGCCGAGGATGAGCCCGTGGTGGATGAACTCGGGCGGCGTCGCACCGAGGGCCACGAAGAGCCGACGATGGAGATCCTCGTTCGGGCGGTGGTCGAAGCCGCGGACGATGTGCGTGATCCCGAAGTCTGCATCGTCGACGACGCTCGCAAGGTGATAGGTCGCGGTGCCGTCCTCTCGGATCAGCGTGATCCCGTCGAAGCGATCGCCGAGCTCGGCGCCGGCCTCGCGATAACGGTCTTGCCGCTCGCTCTGCCGGACCGGTCCCTCCTCCCACGCCAGACCGAGCCACTCGAGGTCGCGGATGATCTCCTCCTCCCCGCCCGGCACGTTTCGCTGCGGATCTGTGTCGTCGATCCGCAGGAGCATCCAGTCCCCGAGCCCGCGGTTGGCGACGGCGCTGAGGGCGTTACCGACGTGCAGGGATCCGGTCGGGCTCGGTGCGAAGCGGACTCTCTTCATCTCCACTCCAGTCTACGAGCCGGACCCACAGAGCCCACAGGGCCACCGCCGCGATGACGATGAGGCTCCAGGCGACGGACAACCGCGGCGTGGTCACGTCCGGGATCTCCCACGTCGTCCAGCCGCGCTTGACGACCTGCTCGATCCAGAAGTCGTTTGCGATGTTGCCGACGCCGTAGCAGAACAGCAGTGAGACGTACGCCGCGAGCACGGGCCGCCTTCCGAGGCGGCGCGAAAACAGCAGAGCCGTGAGCACGAGCAGGACGCCGTCCATCCCGTGATGGTGGCCGTGGTGGACAGCCGGCGCGAAAGTGGGAAGACCCGGCCGCTCGGGCAGGAACTGGCCACTCTGGAACAGCTTGCCGAGCAGGGGAACGCCGTTCGAATAGAGACCGAGGTCCGCGGCGAGCCAGGGCAGAGCCGCCACCAGAAAGGCGACCGTCAGTGCGACGCGCACCCAATCTGCCCGCCGCCACGGCTTGGTCGAGAGGCCGTCCCGTCGTGCGACTACATCGGAGAGCAGCAGCGCAAGCAGGACTCCGACGGCCGCGACGGCGTTCACGGGCCGTGCGTCGAGATCGGCGGCGCTGACGACTCCGGGCCAGAGCACGGCGGCGCAGAGAACGCCGGCCAGGAGCGCGACGGCTCGGTAGCTTGGTCTCGGCAGTTGCCCGTAGACGAATGCGAGGACGCCCAATGCGACCAGGGCCACCGGAAAGTTGACGAATACGAGGGCTCGGCTGAGCCCGCCTTCGATCCCGCTGCCCGACACGTGGTAGAGCTCGCGAGACGGGACGCGGCTGTAAGTGACGAGGATCTCCGTCGTCACCACGGCGAACAGCATCCAGGCGAGGACGACTTCGACTGGCAGGCCGGCGGCCTGTCGCTTTGCTCTCTGCAAGATCGGCCGCCCTCCAGGGTACGCTCGCTGCGGTGGAAGGTCTACTTCTGGACTGGTTCGCGGCGCACGGCCGCGACCTTCCCTGGCGACGGACCAAAGATCCGTACGCGATCCTCGTCTCGGAGGTGATGCTGCAGCAGACGCAGGTCGAGCGGGTGATCCCGCGCTATCTGGATTGGCTCGAGCGGTGGCCGTCGGTGTCAGCGCTCGCGGTCGCGTCGCCGGCGGATGTGATCCGGCAGTGGCAAGGGCTCGGCTACAACCGCCGCGGCCTGAATCTGCACCGTGCCGCGCGGAAGATCGCCGCCGACGGATGGCCCGCCGATCTGACGGAGCTGCCCGGCGTCGGGCCGTACACGGCCGCAGCGGTGGCGAATTTCGCTTTTGGCCACGACGCACTGCCGGTCGACATCAACGTGAGCCGCATCCAGGAGCGAACCGGTCATTCCTTCACCGCGCCGGCCGCGCAGGCGCTCATGGATCTCGGTGCAACGGTGTGCCTGGCGCGCGTTCCGCGCTGCGGAATCTGTCCGCTCGCGTCGGCGTGTCCGTCCCGAGGCCGGCGCTACGAGCCGCTGCGCAAGCAGTCGCGCTTCGAAGGCTCGTTCCGCCAACGCCGCGCGCGGACGCTGCGTCTCGTTGCAGAGTCCGAGCGTCCGTTGAGCGAGCTCGACCGGGAAGCCGTCGAATCGCTGGCCCAAGACGGCCTGGTCGAAGTCGCCGACTGCGGAACACTCGTCACACTTCCGTGACGGTGTCCGACACCAGGCCGTGGCGAGAAGTGACGACACCCGGCGCGGCTCCGCTGCAACGGTTCCGTCACATGCGCGACGCTTTCGTGACTCGCA
>VAXG01000153.1 GCA_005883355.1 Actinomycetota bacterium
CTCTTCCCCATGCTTCACGCAGGCCCGTAGTTGAAATCGGTGGCAACCGGTCGCAAATCGGCAGGCGCCCGAAAGGGCCGAACACGCCAGCGCCGTGACCACACCCTCGGCGATCGTCAGAACGTCGATCGTGTGGATCTGGGCCCCGTTTGGCCCGTTCGCGCGACTTTCGGAGGGCCTTACCATGCCGGTGGCAACTGATTTGGCTTGTTTCGCGGCTTTGGACCTTGAGCGATTTGCCGTTGATTGGCGACGGTTGCAATCACGGGGCTCCACAAAGGCGGGCGGGCGTGGTAAGCAGTGCGCGTGCAGGACGAGATCGTCTTCCGCTTCCTCGACGAGGGGGTCGCCGCATCTGCGCGGCTACTCCGGGAGCGGGAGGCACCCGAAACATGCCGCGTGGTCTTGGACGCGCTGCCGGCCGCCGGCCTCGCGCGCCACGGGATCTATTCGGGAAGCGAGGTCTACCTCGTCCTTCCCGTGCTGCTCGCGCCACCGCGCGAGCACGCGACAACGATCGTCGGGCCCGGCGATGTCGGCTTTCTCACGGTCGAGAAGGGCTCGGGGTACGGCATCGAGGAGAACTATTCGGAGGTCTGCTGGTTCTACGACCTCGACGCGACGCCCTCGATGCCCGAGGGGCCGATCGCCGTGAACGTCTTCGCCCGGCTCTACGACGCCGACGCCTTCTTCGCCGTCTGCCGGCGCATGCGGCTGGAGGGCGCGAAGAGGCTCGAGATCGCCCGAGCGTAGGTGGACCAGCCGGCGGGGGCGAGCCAGCGCCTGCGTTCTCTGCCGAGGCGAGCAAGTTCAGGACAGGGATGCAGCTACAAACTGACTCACCGTAAGGCGCTCCATGCCACCGCACGTACGGGAGGTCGGACGCGGAGGTGGCGATGAGTTCCGACGTCTCGACTGATCTGATTCGTCCCGATGGATACATCGCCTGGGTGGGGGACGGCACAGATACCGGATTGCGCGCCGCGCTGACTACCTGGTTCGGATCACCATGACGCGACGCGATGCTTGGCCTAACCGAACGCCGAATGGAGTAGACGTCGACTCGCACACGCGAACGGCAACGGCGACGCCACACAAACGTTGATGCACCCGCCTCCACGTGACTGAGTGCTTACCGCATGAATGCCTCCTGTTCTCGTGTCTCGAACAAGGACGCGAGCGGGTCGGCGCGGTGGAAGCCGGTCGTGAGGATGACGGCGCCCGCGATCAGGGTGCCGACGTCGGTGAGGATGTGCTGCCCTCGACCGCGATGTTCTCGCGGTTGGCCTTCGCGAGTTGCCAGGTCGCGAGCAGATTCACCGCAACACCGGCGAGGGCGACGATGACGACCGTCCAACCGGACACATCGGACGGGGAGACGAGCCGGTGGATCGCCTCGTAGACGATCAGAGACGGCGAGCACGAGCAGGCTGCCGCCGTTGACCTGTGCCGAGAGGATCTCGGCGCGGTTCAAGCCGAAGGTCATCGCGCCCGCGGCCGGCCGGGCGGCGAGGCGGAGCGCGAACAGCGACAGTCCGATCGCGCCCGCATCGGTGAGCATGTGGGCGGCGTCGGAGAGCAGCGCCAGCGAGTGAGCGAGGATGCCGGCGACGACCTCGCCGGCCATGAAGACGACGATCAGCCCGAGCGCGACTGCTAGACGGCCTTTGCTCGTATCGGGCTTTGACGCCGTGCGAATGGTCTGCGTGATCGTCGGCGTGCGAATGACTGGGCCGCGTATCGCTCACCGGTCAGCAGTGGTCGCAGCAGCCCTCGCCGCGCCAGCTTTCCTGCCCCTCCCTGATGGCGAGCGCAGCGACGGCAAGGGCGGCGATCGGGTCGAGCCACCACAGTCCGAACAGCGTGTTACCGAGCAGGCCGACGAGAACGGCGGCGGCGAGGTAGGCGCAGAGGATGTTCTGGGTTCCCTCACCGGCGGTTGCCGCAGACTCGAGTGTCGCGCCCAGCCGGTGCTTCATTCGCCCGAGCAGCGGCATCAGCAGGAGACTGCTGAGGGTTAGGCCGATGCCGAGATAGCTCGTCTCCGGTTCCGCCGCCGTGACGAGCTTGTAAGCCGCTTCGGCGACGACGTAGGGGACGAGCAGCCAGAAGCTAACCGCGACCAGTTTCTGCGCGCGACGCTCCGACGTCTCCGAGAGCGTCCGCGCGCCTGTGAAGCGCCAGATCACGATCACGCTCGCCAGCCCTTCCGCCGCAGAGCTGATCCCGAATGCCTGCAAGGCGATCGAGCCGGCGACGATGCCGCTGAAGACACCGACAGCCCCCTCGATCGTCATCCAGACCAGGCTGATCCAGGAAAGCAGGCGAGCTCGGCGCGCATTGCGATGCCAGTCGGCGCTTCGGACCGCCGATGGGCGGATCAGCGGCAGCTCGCGCGTGCTCACGCTTGAACCTCAGCCGCGTGGGCCGGTGCGAGCGCCGCGGCAAGCAGACCCTCGCCGGCGGGCGTCAGCGCGTACATGACCATCTTCCCCTCCCGCCGGGAGCGGGCCAGCCCCTCGGCCCGCAGCGCACGCAGATGATGGGAGACGAGATTCTGGGAGCGCTCGCTGATCCACGCTAGATCACACACGCACAGCTCGCCGCCGTCACGAAGGGCGACCGCGAGCATCAACCGTGTCGGATCGGCCAGCGCCGATGCCCGGCCGGCTGCACTCTCGGCGGTGGCGGTTGCGAGTCGCCGGTTCCGCAGCTCCTCGGCGCGCGGCAGGTCAAGGCAGAGAAGATCGCAGCGATCATCAGCCACGCGAGTCATTCTAACGCTCGTTAGAACGTTGTCCTTCGGCTGCGAAGGCTAGGACCTGAACAACTGGATCGGTAGCCCGTGCTACTCAGGCCCTCGAGGGTCGGCGCAAGAGGGCCCGCAAGCTGGATCCAGCGATGGTGCCGACGAGCCACGAGAGGGCGTTCCCGCCCACACCCACAAAGATCGCCGCCGTGTCTAGCCAGCGGCCAAAGTGCGCACCGCAGTCCGAGCAATCGGGCGACTGGCTAATCGGTTTGGCTGAGAGGTAGACCGCGAGGAGCCAGGCGATCGTAAGACAGAGCCCGACGCCGAGCAAAAGGCCAGTGCGTCGGAGCGTCCCTCCGGCGTAGAGGGCGAGGGCAAAGGCGACGACACCGGCGACGCCACCGAGGTAGAGGATGGCCATGGTCGCGTTTTCCCCTCTCGCCTCAAGGGCACTCGCAATGACGCCGCGCCTCCGGGAGCGTAATCCGCTGCCGAGGAATCACTAGGATCGAGCCGACGCACATCCCTGACAAGCGAGATCGTCCGAGGGAGACACCGGCAGAGGACGCGTGATGAGCGACAACTCAAGCCTGACCGTCGCGCAGCAGGGATTCGATGCCTGGCGCCGCGGCGACTTCGAGGCGCTGGAGGCGATCTTCTCGCGCGACGTCG
>VAXG01000149.1 GCA_005883355.1 Actinomycetota bacterium
TCCGAGACCCTTCCGGCAACCTGATCCAGGTCGTCGACTACCGAGACGTCCAGTTCACGAAGACGGACAACGTGCTCCACGCGATGGACCTGGACGAGCTGGAAAAGTCCGAGTCCGCCCAAGCGGAGCTACGCGCCAAGGGCATCTCGGTCTGACCAAATCGGCGATGACCAACAATTACACGTCCCGGTGTCAGACACCGTGCCGGAAGTGTGACGCCGCTACGCACGGAGTAGACCCGCGTGCCAGTTGGAGCCACGAACTACGTCTTGGTCTGACCTAATCGGCGATGACCGACAAATACACGTCCCGGTGTCAGACACCGTGCCGGAAGTGTGACGCCGCTACGCGCGGATGTAGACCGGCGTACCGAGCGGGAGGATTCGCGCCAGCCGGCGGACTGCTGCGTTGCGAAGCCGGATGCAACCGTGACTCACGTTCGAGCCGATCAGCCCGGGCTGGTTCGTCCCATGCAGGCCCACGCGGCCGTCGCCGCCGGCGAATTGCTTCAGCACGTTCGAATGCGCCGAGAGACCGAACGAGAACGGGCCGTACGTGCCGTTCGGACTGCTCGGCTTCAGCAGCTCGACGATGTAGTACAGACCGCGCGGCGTCGGCGTCGAGCTCGTCCCCACTGCGACCGGATAGCTCGCCACCAGCCGATCACCGCGCCACAGCCGCAGTTGGTGGCTGCGTAGCCGGATGACCAGCCGGTAGCCGTTCGTGTACACACGGACGGCACGACGGCGCACCCAGCCTTGACTCTCGTTCGGACGAGTCGGCAGGAACACGCGCACCCAATCGCCTTTCGTCTCACGGACGAGGAACGTCCGCGGCGTGCCGTTGCCGTCGCGCCGTCCGAGCAGGAGCAACGCATGCTTCGCCTGCCGCGAGCGATAGACAGCAATACGCCGGACGCGAACGTGCGCCACTTCGCTCATCCCATCCGGCCGCCACGGCAGCACACGCTTCTGCACCTTCGGCTTCGACGTGCGCGGCCGCGGACGTGAAGGCTTGACCCGCGGCCGCGCCGGCGAAGGCCGCGGCTGCGCGACCTTCTTCACCTTCGTCGCAGCCGCGGGACGAGCCTGCTTCTGCACCGTCGACGCAGGAGTCGACGGCTTCGGAGCAGCCTGATGCACCGATCCTCCCGCGCAGCCGGCGGCGAGGATCGGGACGAGGACCCAGCTAGCTACTCGACCTGTCGCCAACGGCTACCCGGTGAACTTCGGCTGCGCCGTCGCCGGCTTCGCGGCCGGCGCGGTGCCGCCTCCTCCGCCGCCACCGCCACCAGTGGTCGTCGTCGTCCCGGTGGACGTCGTGTCGGTCGACGTCGAGCCCGTCGAGCTCCCCGTCGACGTGTCCGGAGTCGTCGTCGTGATTGTCGTCACCACGGTCGAGCTACCCGTCGTGATCGTCGTGACGATCGTCGTCGTCGCCTCCGCTCCGAACGGAGCAGCTCCGGCCGTGAATGCGGCCGTCGCCGCGCCGAGCGTGATCAGCACGGCGAATGCGGCCCCCCATAACGCGTACTTCCTGTACTGCCTCCTCATATCCCCCTCCCTTCTCGTTCCTGGCTTGCGAAGGGGGCTTACCCACCCGCCGAATAGCTATTCCCCTCGAGTATCCGCGCGTATACTCGGGCGGGATGAGCGGCTCGACCGACGCGGCCATCGACGTCGCCTCCCGCTTCCTCGAGAACCTGGAGTCGGTCATCCGCGGCAAGCACGAGGAGATCAAGCTCGTCCTCGCCGCCCTCGCCTGCAGAGGCCACGTCCTCTTCGAGGACGTCCCCGGCACCGCCAAGACCGTCCTGGCACGCGCGATCGCGCGCAGCATCGAGGGCGCGAAACACGCCCGAATCCAGTGCACGCCGGACTTGCAGCCGACGGACGTGACGGGCCTCTCGGTCTACAACCAGCACACGCGCGACTTCGAGTTCCGCGCCGGGCCGATCTTCGCCAACACCGTGCTCGTCGACGAGATCAACCGCGCGATGCCCAAGACGCAGTCCGCGCTCCTCGAGGCGATGGCCGAGCACCAGGTGACGGTGGACGGCGTTACGCGGCCGCTGATCCAGCCCTTCATCCTGCTCGCGACCGAGAACCCCGTCGAGTACGAAGGGACGTTCCCGCTGCCGGAAGCGCAGCTCGACCGCTTCTTCGTCAAGACCGCGCTCGGCTATCCAAGTCTCGAGGACGAGTTCCAGATCGTCCTCGACCAGCAGGCCGAGCACCATCCGCTCGCCGGACTCGGGGCGGTCGTCACCACGCCCGAGGTGACGCAGCTCCAGGACGCCGTGCGCGCGGTCTACGTCGACGAGTTGCTCCGCCGCTGGATCGTCGAGCTCGTCCGCTCGACACGCGAGGTCGAGATGTGCGCCATCGGCGCGTCCGTGCGCGGAACGCTGGCGCTCGAACGCGCGGCACGTGCATGGGCGCTCCTCGACGGGCGCGAGTTCGTCGTCTCCGACGACGTCGAGCACCTTTTCCTGCCGGTGATCGCGCATCGCGTCGGGTTCCGCCCTGCTTTTCGCGCCCAGGCGCGCCGCACCGGCTGGGACGACGCGCTCGCGGATTTCAGGGACGCCTGCCTGCGACTCGTCCCCGCGCCGGAGTTGCGGCGCGGCCAGCCCGCGTAGGAGCCCCTCCTGCCCGACGTGACGTTCGAGCTCGTCCCGCGGGGCCGGATCGTGGGACTCGCCTTCGGCGCGATGCGCAGCGCGCGCCGGGGAGCGGGCTCGGACGTCGCCGGCTCGCGGCGCTACGTCTCCGGAGACGACGTGAAGGCGATCGACTGGGGCTCGTCGGCGCGGCTCTCGTCGGCCCGTAACTCCGACGAATTCATCCTGCGCGAGCGCTTCGCCGAGGAAGCGCCGCGCGTCGTGGTCATCTGCGACCGCCGGCCCGAGATGCAGCTCTTCCCCCGCGGCTTCCCGTGGCTGCGCAAGGTCGAGGCGCAACGCGCCGCGATCGAGCTGATCAGGGCGAGCGCGATCGAGGCGCACGGCTTTCTCGGCTACCTCGACTTCGGCGAGAGCGGGGACGAACCGTTCTGGCTGCCACCGCAGTCGCAGTCGCTGTGGGAGTACCAGGATCGCGAGGCCGAGGGCGCACCGTTCCGAGCGCCCGAGTCCAACGTGGAACACGCCTTCAACTTCCTGATGTCACACCCGCGTTCGGTTCCGGCCGGAACGTTCGTGTTCGTGCTCTCCGACTTCCTCGTCCCGCCGCCCGCGGAGACCTGGCTGCGGGCGCTCGAGCAACGCTGGGACGTGATCCCCGTCGTGCTCCAGGACCCGCTGTGGGAACGCAGCTTTCCGGACGTCAACGGCTTCGTCCTCGAGCTCGCGGACATGACCGGAGAGTCGCGCCAGGTGCGCCTGCGACGACGCGACACCGTGGAACGGCGGCGGGTGCACGAAGCCCGCTGGGAGAAGCTCGTCGACGATTTCGCGCGCGCGTCGCTCGAGCCGGTCGTGATCGACTCGAGCGAGGAGAGCGAGATCCTGCGCGCGTTCCTCGACTGGGCCGAGACCCGACAGGAAGGCGGCGAGCGAGCGTGGTGAAGCTCGCCGTCCTTCTCGGTGTCGGCGCCGCATCACTGGCCGTCGCCTCGAGCGCGGGCGCAGTCGACCGTCCGGTCAACGTCGTGACAACCGTGTCGCCGGGCCCGCACTTCTTCGGCGATCCGATCTACACCGACGTGGACGTCCTGATCGACACGAAGCGCCTTGATCCGAAGGCGGTGCGCGTGGACACGAAATTCGATCCGTACATGCGCCTCGGGCCGCCGCAACGCCTCATGTCCGACGACGGTTCGATCACCCGCCTGCGCTACCGCTACCTGCTCACGTGTGACACGTTCACGTGTCTCACCGGGGACAAGACGGAGAGGACGATCCACTTCGTTCCGGCGACGATCCGTTATCGCGATCGCCACGGCAAGGCGGCCAAGCTGACGGCGAGGTGGCCGCGCTTCCGGTTCGTCTCCCGTTTCGGCGGCCCGCGCTACCTGCCGAGGACGGCTGCCGAGGTGATGCGGGGCGTCCAGTATTCGTCCGACCCCATCATTCGCCTCTTCACGAGCATCCGCGCGCCGAGCCCGTCGTACCGGCTGAGCCCGATCGTCCTCGCCGCTCTCCTCTTCGCCGCTGCGCTCGCGACGCTAGTTGGGGCGGGCGTACTCGCAAGGCCGCTGTACGCGCTCCTCCGGCAACAAGACGTCGCCGGAGGCCCCGAGCTCACGCCGCTCGAGCAGGCACTCGCCGCTGTCGACGCAGCAACTCGTCGCCAGGCCGGCAGCGCCGAGCATCGTGAGTCGCTCGCCTGGCTCGGCCGCGAACTTCGCCGCACGAACCTGACCGAGCTCGTTGGACGAGCCCGCCGCCTCGCCTGGTCCGAACAGGCGCCGACCGCCGACGCCTCGCGGCAACTCACCGCGGACGTCGAAGCCGGACGGAGGAACGGAGCCTGATGGCCGCCGGGACGCTCCCACTCGCCGACGCCCCCGCGCTGTGGCCGTTCGCGCGCCGGACACGCCTCGTTCGGCTCGGCCTCGGCCTGGCCGTGCTCGGCCTGTTCGCCGCCGCGGTCTACTCGGCGTTCCACTTGCACACGCGCGCGACGAGCTACTTCGCGCAGGGCGGCAGGGGGATCCTCGTCATCGATCTCTCGGCCAGCGTCGACCCACGCGCCAACCAGCGGCTGAGGACGCTGATGCGAACCCTCGCGAACAGCGACCAGCGTCTCGGACTGGTGGCGTTCGAGGAGCAGACCTACGAGCTTCTCCCGCCCGGGACGAGGGGCGACGAAATCCGCCCGATGCTTCGCTTCTTCGGCACCGAGAGCCCGTCGGCGAGGAAGGAGACGCCCTGGTCGGTGTCGTTCCTCGGCGGGACGAACATCGGCCCGGCCCTGCGACTCGCGCGGGAGATCGCCGAGCGAAACGGAGCGGGCTCGGTCCTCCTCGTCAGCGACCTACAGGACTCGACCTCGGACCTGCCGCTGCTTGCCGACGAGATCGGCCAGTACCGCACCGAGGGACTGCGGTTACGCGCGCTGCCGATGTTTCCGCCGCCGGAGAGCCTCGCTCTCTTCACGAGTCTCGCCGGCAAGGATTCGATCGTGGACTCGCGCGTCCTGCGCGAGAACGCCGCGGTCGCACAACGCCAAAGCGTCGTCGCGGCGTTTCCGGGCTGGGCCTTCCTGCTCGCCGCAGGGCTGCTCGTCGCGCTTGCCTTGAACGAATATGTCGGCCGCAGGCTCGAATGGAGCCCGTCATGAGCCAACGCGCGATCGTCATTCGCACCTCGGTCGCGGCTTTCCTCGCCTGCGTCGGAATCGTGTCTGCATTCGCGGCCCGCGACGTCCTCGCGTGGCGCGGCCAGACCGCGCACGCGGACGTCGCGATCGCGTCGTTCTCCCCCGACCTCAGCGTCTGGCGGCCGCACACCTGGCTACCTGCCGGAGCTTCAGAGTGGCTCGTGGGTGCAGGCGACGACGTCGCGTTCGGTCAAGCGCTTCAGCACTTCCAGGTCTTCCGCGGTCATCAGCAGTGGGGACTGTTCGTGGCGGGCGGGGTCAACGACCAACCGAACGTGTTCGCGCGCCGCACACTCGAGCTGGCCCAGCTGGAGTTCACGTTCGAGCAGTTCGCCGACAGCTCTCGAAGCGCCCAGCTACGCTCGCGCGCCCGGCAGCTCCACGGGATC
>VAXG01000051.1 GCA_005883355.1 Actinomycetota bacterium
TGGCCCACCACGTTCCCGTCCGCGCACGTGGTCGAGTCCGTCGTGGGCCTCGCGGTCGTCTGTTCGGCGGCGGCGTTCCTGATCTTCTTCGCGCTGATCAGGGAGGTGGGCCCCCTCCGCGCGACCGTGATCACCTATGTGAATCCGGCCGTTGCAGCGGTCCTCGGTGTGACACTTCTGAACGAGCGGCTGACCGTCGGGATGGTGATCGGGTTCGCGCTCGTGCTCGTCGGCAGCATCCTGGCGACCGGTGGTGCGCCCGAGGCTGTGGTGGAGCCATAGCTTAGGATCACCGTCATGGCGCGCTACCTCCACACGATGTACCGCATCACCGATCCAGAGAAGAGCCGGGCCTTCTACGAGGCGCTCGGCTTCACGTTCAGTCGGGACATGGACATCGTCCGGAACGGCGAACTCGAGGCGACGAACTACTTCTTCTCGATTGGCGACCAGCAGAATGTTCTAGAACTCACCTACAACCACGACGGGCGCACGTACGAAATGGGCGACGCCTATGGGCACATCGCAGTCGGCGTCGACGATCTCGACGGAACTCTCGCCCGGTTGAAGGAGCAGAGGATCGAGCCGGAGCGCGAGCCGTACCGCGTGCGCGAGGGAGGCTCGCGCCTTGCGTTCGTCAGGGATCCTGATCAGTACAGAGTTGAGTTAATCGAACGCGCTTAGCCGCGCTGGATTGGTGCGGAGGGGCCGGTTCTGCCCTGCAGCCAGGTGGCTGGAGAAGCCCGCGACGCACCGACCCGATTGCCGAGTGATAGAGATCGAGCCTCATGGCCGGAGTTCTCCCTTGGCCCGTTTGGCGCCGCAGTCGGCGGGTCGGAGTTCTCCCGTGGCCTGGTGGCCGAGCAGGTTGGGTGCGGCCGTCCGTGGGCCCATGGCGGCGCGCGCCGCCCCCTCAGTCCGCGCGCTCTCGCCGATCTAGACGTTCGTCCAGCGCGCGAGCGCTGATGCTGCGGACAGTGAGAAATGGGGAGAGGCTGCGCGCACCAGATCTGCGGCTCCGGGCGCGCGCCGCTCCCCCCCACATGGGGTGCACCGCGCTCCCATCCGCGAACGCTAGCGCCGCGAAACATTGAAACGTCGTCTGCCACCCCCAAGGTACGTGCGGCACTCTGCTCTTTACGATGAGCAGCACGCCCAACCGGGTCGCGCCCGAGTGAACAACCAAGAGCTGTAGATCCGTTGGCGCCCCATGCTCGAACTGGTGCGGCGGCTTGAGATACGCACGGGATCTGGCACACTCGTGGCGTGATCGGGATCTACCCGCTGCTTCTGATCTGGGCTGCGGTGCTGATCCGGCGAACGAAGAAAAGACGTCGCGCAGGCTGGTCCGGCTTCGCTGCCTGGTGTCTGGCAGGCGCGTTGTTCAGTTTCAGCCTGCTTACCGGCTTCAGCATCGGCCTTTTCCTGCTGCCGCTCGTTATAGCCGCGCTCTACCTGGCGGTCAGATCGGCACCAGACTTTCGAGCTGCGCTCGGTTTCGTCGCGGGAATTGGAGTGATCTTGCTCATCTTGGCCTCGATCAACAAGTTCTCGATCGGGTGGCTCATCCCGGGTGTCGCTTTCGGCGCTGCCGCGTTTGCGTCATTCGTCGCCGCCGAGAGGTAGATCGACGCGGCTCGTTATGAGCTGAAACCATTCGGTCGACGGGCCTGACGGGATCCTTGTCGCAGTCCCTCACACCCACTTGCTCGTCTCCGCTCGAGGCCGTACGCTGATCTCGTGAAGATCCTTTATCTCGCCATCACCGGGGCTTCCGACCCGACTAGGGCGTCGATTCCGCTCCACATCGCGGCCAACGGCTCGGTGGAGGCAGGGCAGGAGTGCGCAGTCGTGCTCGCGGGCGACGCGACGGAGCTCGTCTCGCGCGGGACGGCCGAGCGAGTCGAGGGCGTCGGCGTCCCGCCTGTGAAAGAGCTCTTCCAGAAGCTCCTCGACCACCAAATCCCTGTCTACGTCTGAAAGGGCTGCGCCGTCGCCCGTGGGGCGACCGACTCAGATCTCGAGTGGATGAGGGCGAGCTGGCTTACGCCGCCCGAGTTAGCCCGAATGATCGTCGACTACGACCGCACAGTCAGCATCTAGTTCGGGCCGGCAGTAGCCGGCGTGCAGTCCGCCTTTGACCCGAAACCGGTCATGAAGAGATCGCTTCAATACTCTGCGTGATCCGCGCTGGGGCGCCGAGCTTTGCGCGTATCTGAGTCTCGCTCATGCAAAGGTCGACCCAGGCGATCCCGCCCTGCGATCATCAGGCGAGAGGGTCCAGCCTCTGTGCGCCGCGGCGACTCAGCGGCAACGGCGTCTAGCCCGGCGCCTCAGACCGCCCGAAGGGACTCCAGTCGGCCCGCTCCCAGAGCCGCTCGCCGCACACCATGCAGCGCGGCAGCACCTGGTGAACGGTCACGCGATTCCCACAGGCGGTACAGGCGAACTGGCCCTTCGCCAAAGTTCCGGCGGGCCAGAACTCGACGTACTCGTCCTCGCCGGCGATTGCTGATGAGACCCTTAATTGCGACTCCTCCACGTCATCCCCTTTCACGAGTGGACCGTGTACAGCGAGCCGCAGCATCCTCGTTGTAGGTCGGCATGAAAGGTCCGTCAATAGCCTTCTCCACCTTCATTTCCGCTGGAGGCACGGTCTTCACGTTGTTCGGACTCGCTGCGGCCAGGCGTTTCGGGGGCTACGTCGCACGCCTTCGCCGCAGGCGCTCAGGCCCGGCCACGGAAGCCCGACTAGGTTAGCGACCCCCCTTTGGGACTGATGCGGGCGACGGAAACGTAGCCTCGGTGATGGGAGATGTCCTCTTGGGGAGAGCCGTCGTCTCCATGGCGAAAGTCGGGGGAGGGTGGCGTTGTTGCGGAGAGTGAGCGTCACGGGTGCGATCGTGATCATCGCCGCGGTCGCCGTGACGCTGCTTGCCCGCGAGCTTGTCGGGGTAGGCGGGCATGCCTCGTTGACCGTAACAGTCGCGGGTAGGTCTGCGCATGTGGTCGAGGGGACGACGCTGGCCGGGGCAGCGGCACGGTTCGGCTTACACCCTCGCGCGGCTGACGTCCTCGACGTGAACGGGCAAGTGCTGCGCGCGGGCGCGGTCACCGGCAGCCTCCTCGTCGACGGTCGACCCGCGTCTGCAGAGACGCGGTTGCGCAGCGGCGACCGGATCACCGTCGTCGACGGTCACGACCGGCGGGAGCCGCTCGTCCGCCGCAGCGTGCGCGTCACCGGTGGGATGGCGAACAACCCGCAGTTCACCGTCAGCCGCACACCCGGCGAGCAGGTAATCGTCAACGGCTCCCTATCGCACGAGCTCGTCTCGGTGCGGTTCCGCCCGAGCGGGCCGGCGAGACCGGCGAGGGCCGTTGCCTTGACCTTCGACGACGGCCCCTCGCCAAAGTACACGCCCCGCATTCTTGCAGCGCTGACCAAGCTGCGGGCGCGCGCAACCTTCTTCGTGATCGGCTATCTCGCGGAGGCAAACCCCGATCTGGTCCGGGAGGAGCTGCGGCTAGGGATGACGGTCGGAAACCACAGCTACAACCACCCGGAAGTACCGCCATTCGCGCAGCTGCCGCCGCAGCTCCTCACTGATGAGATCGCGCTCGGCGAACAGGTTCTCTCCCGACTGGGGGCGCAACCGCGACTGTTCCGGCCGCCCGGCGGCAGCAGCTCGCCGCGGCTCGTCGGTGCCGCGGCGGCACTCGGCCAACGGGTCGTCCTCTGGTCGGTCGACCCGGCCGACTGGAGCCCCGGCAGCTCCGCAAAAGAGATCGCCAAGCGCGTCCTCTCAGCCGTGCGGCCCGGTTCCATCGTGATCCTCCACGACGGTGGCGGCGACCGCTCTGCCACCCTCGCCGCCCTGCCCGCGATCGTGCGCGGCATCCGGCGGCGGGGGCTACGACTGGTCGCTCTGAACGCCAACCCGCCCGCAGCACAAGGACCGACCGGCAACCCGTAAGTTCTCAACGCCGCCCAAGGCCGGGGAGCGCAGGCAAACCTAAAAAGAAAACCGCAACGTCGCCACTTTGGTTGTCGCCCTTCCGCCAAAACGCGACAGCTAAGAGTTGACGCGGCGTGTTTTCACAAACAACAATTTTCGGCGCCCATCGGTCGTCCGAGGCAATGGCGTTTTCGGCCTGCAACCCTCCGGGTTAATGGGCGCTGAGGACAGAGATCTCGCGCGAGTAAGAACGGCTGCGCGCGGCTGTCGGCTCACTCGCGCTCGAGGTCGTTGGTGAGCGCATCCCTCAACTTGAACAGACCCTCGCCGAACTCTTCCCCTCCAAGCCCATTCATCCATTGCGCTAGCACCTCGATCACGGCGACTTTCTGCGTGTGCGTGAAGGTAACGCTGGTGCTCGCATTTGCCGACACGGCGATCGTCTCCTCAGCCGGTTGAGCTAAGGCGACCCGTCGCAGTCGTTCGCGCAGCTCGCCGGCTTCCCGATCGCTCAGCTCGATCATCCCGCCGCTCGTCCGGATCCTCAACACGAGAATCGTCAGTTCGGCGGATTCTGGATCCGTGTCCTCGCCTGGACGATCGACTGGTTTGTCACGGCTATCCCGCTCGCAGTTGCAAGAGCGATCCTTGGGGGCCGATCGGAGCAGTTCTGGTGTTACCGGCGCTGCTGTATTTCCCGGTCATGGAGAGCTCCGGGCGTCAAGCGACGTTCGGCAAGCAGATCTGCGGTCTCGCCGTCACCGACACGCATGGCAGGCGGATTTCATTCGGCCGGGCGGTCGGTAGGTACCTCGCAAAGATTCTTTCCGCGCTCTTGCTCTGCATCGGATTCCCGATGGTCGCATTCACACACCGCAAACGCGGCCTTCACGACGTGATCGCCGGTACCCTCGTCGTGCGGAGATAGCTGCAAATCGACAGCCAGGCGCGTCGTGTCGCCCTTTCGGCTCGACGCGACCCGGAACCGACGTCGGCCGCGTAGTCCTTCCGCCAAAACGCGACAACCACGCACCACGACACGACTCCGACCGAACTGGGGCAGGCACCGCACACCGGTCCGTTACCAACACCAAGGTTCCAATGTTTCGCAGTCGACCTGCCGCCGAGCGTGAGTTTGTCCAAGGGGGCGGGCGGCTCGAGACCGCCCGCCCCTCGTGACTAGCCGCAGAAAGCGTGCGTAACGCATCGAGTGCTCATGACGCTGAATTGGCGCAAGCACCTTCCCTTCGAACTCGCGGACGTCGGCAGCCAGCGTCTCACCGACACCGCCCTTGCTCTCCGGCTCGATCTCCGCGCTCGTCGCCGGCTCGAGATACTCGCCCAGCTGCGCGACCTCTCTCGCGTTAGCGACAGACGCACCGCCCCGTCGCTGATCCCGGCGACTTGCTCCGACGGTACATAGCGCGGCCTTCCGAACGAACTCGTTGCGATCGCCAGCCCATCAAAGATGTCCTCTGTGTCGTCCCCTGCAATCTCGTCGACCTCGCCCACCTCGCTGCCGTCGGCGGCAAGCACCTTCCAGCCCACCCGAATCATCAGCCACGAAACAGGGTCACCCACCTCTACAGTCTTACCGCTCGCGCTACTCACCGCAGCGTTGGCTCGAACGGCCCTAACTCTGGCGTGCCCAAGACGCCCCAAACCAAAGAGGAAGCGTGTCGCTCTTCCGCCAGAAGGCGACGCGCGGCTGGAGCTCGTGCTGACACAAACGGGTTCGATAAACGTCAGCGATAATGAGGCCGTGCGCCTGATTCATCGGGAGCGACTGCGTGAAGATTCTCTTGAAGAAGGCGAGTGCTATGACCATTCGTATCGGGAGCACGCGTCCGACCACGTGGAGGTCGTCCGCCTCGAGCCCGCGGGGATCAGGGTCGAGATCGCGGTGGAGGTTGAGGCAGAACATCACGTTACGACCGAGCGTTTGAAAGGTCAGTTCGAGGAGCGACTCGCCGCACGGACTCGCCGTTCGCGCCGCGCTCGGCCGTAGTCTCAAGCGGTTTACGCGGGGGCCGGTTCCTACGCCTGTGGCGGCGACCAGCCGTGCGCCGGGCCGGCGCCGGTCAGGAGAGACGTGCGAGTTAGGCTTCCTGCCGTCGACGAAGGGAGTGGGCGATGGTGCGTCTGTTCGCATTGCCGTTCGTCCTGATCGCGTTCCACGCCTCGATCCAACCTCTGTCGGCGCCGCTGCGGGCCGAGCTGACGGGCCGCTTCTGGCACCTGGGATGCCCGGTTCCGTTCGCGCGGTTGCGCGTCCTCACCGTCACCCACTGGGGCTTCGACGCCCGCGTGCACACCGGCCAAGTCGTGGTCAACGAGCACGCCGCCGCCCCGCTCGCGCGCGTCTTCAAGCGGCTCTACCAACTGCGCTTCCGGATTCACCACATACGCCTCGCCGAGGCCTACGGACCGACCCGCTCGCAACCGGCCGACGGCGACATCAGCGACGCGTTCGAGTGCCGGCAGGCCGTACCGTCCCCCTGCTCGGGCGGCACCGGCACGGGCAGCTGGTCGGAGCACGCCTACGGCGACGCGATCGATCTGAACCCGATCGAGAACCCCTACGTCGGATGCGGTCGCACCCGCAAGCGCGCCAGCATCCCCTACCTCGATCGCTCACGGCAACGCCGCGGCATGGTCACCCCCGCCGTTGTCCAGGCCTTCAGCTCGATCGGATGGGGCTGGGGCGGGAGCTGGACGGGGTCAACGAAGGACTACATGCATTTCTCCGCTAGCGGGCACTAGACCACCAAACCCACGTCTAGCCATATCGGATCGCCCGCGTGCGCGGCGAAGGCCCGGACAGACCGTGCGTGGCTGTCGCGTTTTGGCGGAAAGGCGACAGCGACCTCCGCCCGGAGCGCGCTTATTTGCCCTGCCACGGTAGTTACCGCGCGAGGACGTGAATCTTGCAGTCGCGTACACCCGGCACCGCGGTGTCGGTCACGTCAGCCCGGTGAGCCAGACGATGAGTGCGACAGCGAGTGTCATCAGCAGCCCGATCAGGTGGAGCCGGCGGGCAGGAGGAACGTGCGAGCATAGAGCCGGTGAACCGCGGTTCGGTCGTCTGAAAGGGCCGTCCGCGACTACCTCAGTCGGGCTTCCACGGTGTATTCGCTAGGGCAGACAGCCGTCGAGTGTGGACCTCGAGGCGACACTGGGCTCGCCGTACCAGAGCATCACGATCTGCCCCGATCCTTGCGCTGAGATCGGTTGGCCCGAGAGCTGGAAATACCGTTCCAGCTGCGCCGCCGTGTAGCCCTTCCGGACGACCGTCAGCAGTCCCGTGTCGCCCGAGAGATCGACGTCGTAGAGGTTTTTCTCTGCCTTGCGGACGAGGCTGACGTAGCCCGACGGCACTTGCTGGCCGTCGCCGGCGGCCGAGAGCGAGTCTTCGAGGAATGTCGAGTGCTTCACCGTCGCGCCAGCGTGTGTGAGACAAGCCGCGACCTTGGCTGCGCTCGCCGCGTGGCTGTGGGCGAAATACACGAAGATGACTGCGGCGACGGCTGCAATCGCGACCCATTTGCCCATCGGCTGGCGGTCCTTTCCGTAGACGGTGAGTCTCCTCTGATGTCGGTGGACGGGCGGCGAGGAATGACCCCCCAAAGGGGGCCGAGGAGCTCGTTGCTCCCTCGGTCGAGGGATGCGCGGCCTCTCCTGACCGCGCCGATCGTGAGAGGGACCACCGGCCCGGACATGAACAGGAAGGTTCAGCGTGCCCGCTCCACAGCCGACGTCGTCGCACTGCTCGCCGGACTTCCGCGCAATCGATCGCCGCCCGCCAACGCTCGGCGCTGAGCATCGATGACCGAGCCGCAGGATAGCCGGCGTGCCCTAGACGACTGGCAGCACGGGCGACTCCGCCAGCCTGCCGTGACCAACGGGTATGCCATTGCTTCGCTCGTGCTCGGCATCGTGTGGCTGTGGTGGCTCGGCTCTGTCCTCGCCCTCGTGTTCGGCCACGCCGCGCGGAATCAGATCAACGCCTCGGGCGGGAGGCAGACCGGCGAGGGACTCGCGATCGCCGGCATCGTGCTCGGCTGGATCGGTATCGCGACGTTCGTGTGGTTCGCGCTCATCCTCGGCAGCCTCAGCACAATCATTCCGTAAGCGCCTGCCAATCAACAAGGGCAGTGATGGGAGGCTACGGCGAATCCACGAGTCCCGCGCGTGAGGTGCGCCATAGCCGGAAGCAGGCGTTCGACGTCGTCATCGCCGATGGCAGGGCTGCTGGTGCGTGAAGCCCGTCGGACGTGTCGCGCTTCCGCCAAAACGCGACAGCTACGCGCTCCCGTCTAACGTTCAGGCAAGCGAGCAGCCGCGGTCCCTTCGTCGTTGCTTCAGAGTCAACACGGCGGTCTCTCGACCTCTGTTGCGTGGCGTTGGTTATGGCAACGGTTTGTCGCTAGTTCAAGCTGCTTTGAGTCGCGCCGGCCATCAAGATGCATGAGCTCTTTACGACCAATCACGATGAGGCAAACCGTGCCGCCGTCGTCACCGTCCCCGGCTCCACCGGCCCCTACGCGAAGACAAATACGGCCCGAAACCTAGAGCCCGGCCAGCACGCCCGCGTCGCTCGTTCTCTCACTACACACGGCGACAGCTGCGCGCGGAGCCGAGTTTGGAAGCCGAGTTTGAGTACACACGCGCGCGCGCTATCACATCGGCTCGTTCGACGTAATCGTGAAGAGCGGCTGACCGTCAGGCGGAGCGGCGAAGTACACGCCATCTCGTATGTCATAGAGTTGCGTGCCCAAAGAAACCACCGAACGCGCTATCGTCTCTGCGTGGCAGCGACGAGGGGGACCCAAGACAAGGGGGTCATCTCACAAATCTCCGACGCAGGCGAGGACGCGCTCCGGCGGCTCTTCGGCCTCCCGCGTCGCAACGTCGTCGGGGCACTTGACGGGGTGGCCGAGCGGCTCCACGACGTCGCAACGAAGCCGGGCGCGATCGATTCGCTCGACGGCCGTGTGACCGCGATCGAGAGGCGCCTCGACTCGCTCGAGAAGCCGAAAAAGACGACTGCTCGCACAGCGTCCCGACGCGCCAAGCCATCGAGGGCACGTAAGGCGAGCACGGCCGCGGCGCTCGAGCCGGAGCAGGGTGAGGAGCAGGGTGAGTCCGAGCACGCTCGTGGTCACCGCGCCGACGCTCAAGCCGAAAACGAGCGTGAGCAAGACGAGATGACAGCTACGACGTAGCAGCGATCCATCAGTCCGCTGCTGAAGGCCGAGCTCGAGTCTCTCGCGCTGACGCAGCTCGGCAGCCCATTCCCGACAAAACGGAACGCGAATGGGCCAGCGCAATACCCGCTCAACCCGCACAACTACAACGCTCACACCTCGGCGTCGAGCCGCGCGCGGACGGTCTCCTCATTCTCGGCGTCGATGATCAGCAGGATTCTCGCGCCGTTGCCGACCGGGCCGCCGAGCACGACGAAGCCGTCATAGCGAGCGCGTCCATGAACGCCGCGTGCTCAGTCCACATTTCCAGGTCGGACATCCACCGCGAGTCTCCAGTCTGCACCGCGCTCAGAGTGACTGCGAAATACGTTCGCACTCCCATCCGGTCGTGCCAGCTCACGCGCTCGTATAGACGAGCGCCCGGAGCGCGGTGATCGAGTCGCCTTGGAACCTGCAGGCGCGCCAGTTGTCGCCGCGATCGCTGCTCTCCCAGAGCTGTCCGTCGGCGAGCCCCGCGAAGAGACGGCCTTCTGTAGCAACCAGCGCGTACGGCATCGCCGGCAGCGGCTCGGGAAGACCATCGGCGAGCGCGTGCCACGGCTCGCCCGCGCGCCGCCGATAGATACGCGCCTTTGGGTCGCGGCGGCCGTGGGCGGCGTAGGGGCCGGTGCTCGCGGAGACGTACCACAGCTCCGGGTCGTCCGGGTCGACGGCGACCGACCAGGTGTAGTGCCGATCGCGCCCTTCGTCGGCTGGCTGCCAGCTCTCGCCCCCGTCCTTGCTGTACGCGGCGCCTCCGCCACCCGCCTCGTAGGCCCTGTCATGGACGTGCGGGTGCCAGGCGAGTGAGTGCGCGTCCCTCTGCGCTCCCGGGCGGTGGTCCTGCCAGGTCGCGCCGCCATCGCTCGAGCGCATCAAGCCACCGAGTTCGATCCCGACCAGGAGCAGATCAGCGTCGTGCGGACTCGGGGCGATCCAGCGCACGTGCGATGTCCACGGCCGGGGCGGAAAGCTCCACGTCGGCCGAGACGGCAGGTCGAGCAGGCCGTCGAGTTCGCGCCAGCTCTCGCCGCGCTCGTTGCTGCGGAACAACCGGCTCGGCTCGGTGCCCGCGTAAACGGAACCGTCGGCAGCACTGACCGCAAGCGAGAAGACGCCGGGCTCAGGCAGCGCGCAATCGACCCAGCTGCGCCCGCCGTCCTGCGTCCGCCTCACTCCTTGCTCGCGCAGCCCCGCATAGAGCGTGTCCGCGTCGTGCGGATCGACGGCAAGACACTGCGCCCCACTCCCGCCCAAGAAGTGCTCGACGATCCACTCGCCGCTCGCTTCGTCGAGCCGGACGATCCCGTCCCCGGTTGCGGCGTACAGGCGCGCCATCGGCTAAAGCCTAGGCCCTGCTGTCTCGCTCACGGCGGCGAGGACGCTAGTCAATCAGCCGTCTGGTCACCTCCGTCGGCGATCGACAGCCTTCGCCCTTTCCTTAAAGCGGGACAGAGTGGGTCGCTGTCGCATTTCGGCGGAAGGGCGGCGGGCTTGTGGTTAGGGCGAGGGCCATCAGCCCCCGCCCTAACCCGAGTACTTACGGCGCGAAGGTCGCCCGAGCGGAGAAAACGTCCATGCCGCGCGATCCGTTCCCGGTCCAGAGCGTCTGCGCCTTTGCGTTCGTCGAGGCGACCGCGATGTAATCGCCGAGGAAGTTGCGCCCACACGCCTCCGGATCACCTGGGGCGAGGCAGGTGTGGTGAAGGTCGCCGTCGAAGGGTGTCCGGAGTAACGTTGTGTAACCCCAGCTGATGCCGTCGTCAGCCGTCGAGGCGAGGCTGACGCAGTTCAGCTTGTCGCTTGTCGGGTCGCAGCTGCGGTCGTAGAAGACGAGATCGACGCGGCCGTTGGGGGCTGATGACATCCACGGGAAGAACTGCTCCTGCCCGCCCGGCTTCACCGCGGCCGGGGTCGACCACTGCGTGATGTCGCCCGCAGCGAGGTTGTGGGTCGCGTAGATGTTCGAGGCGCCGCTCTTCTGATCCGTGTAGGAGAGCACGACTCGACCGCTCTGCTGGTCGACCGTTGAATGCACGTCTTCGAACACGCGGTAGTTCGAGTTCGGCAACAGCCCGCCGATCGGACTGACGATCGACGCGGCCACTTGATCGGTTCCCCAGGTGGCGCCGCCGTCGCTCGACTTGTCGATCATTGCCACGTTGTTCTTGAGGCTCTTCTCGTTCGGCCCGTTGATCCAGCTGACGTAGACGGTGCCCTCAGGCCCGACGCGTGGGATCGCGTCCTGGTCGAACTGGTTGCCTTTGTCACTGATCCGGATCGGGCCGCTCCAGTGCGCGCCGTCGTCGTCCGAGTAGGCGATGTCGATCGGCGAGCGGCCGAGGCCGCTGAACTCCGCCCAGGCGACGAACAGGCGCCCGAAGTGGTGCCCGGGGCCGGTGCTCGTGTCGACAGTCACAGCCTCATGATCGGGAAACTGTCCGTTCGAGCCCTTCTGGCTTCCATTCGACTTGCCGGTCGTGATGGCAACGGGTGGCATCCAGGCGGCGGCGCCGTAGCTCAGGTTGACGTCGGCACTCGCGTCCGCCTTGGTCGGGTTGAACGTCGTCGCGAGCAGCTGGATCTGGTTACCAGTCTTGGTGCCAAAGGCCTGGCAGATGACGTCGAACTTGTTCGACTTCGGGTTGAAGACGACGCTCGGATCACCAGCAACGGCGAACTGCGTCGGGAAGATGGGGTCGACGCCGGGCGTGTTCGAGAACGCCGTGAACGGCGCGAACGATTCGGGCGCCCACGTGTCGCCACCGTCGCTCGAGTACGAGAAGCCACAGCCGTCGTTGTACTCCCAGTCGTTCCAGGCGCCGGCGAGCCACTGGCCGTTCGGGCTCATCCCGAGCGATTCCTCGTTGTTGGCGTAGACGTCGTTTGTCACGTCCACCGCCGTCGAGGCCGCGCCACTCGGCGCGCCCCCGATCGCCGCTGCGGCCGCCACGACAGCCGCCGCGACCACAATCGCGAGCATCGTTGCGATCAGCAACTTCCCCCGCACCATGTCTCCCCCTCCTTCCTTCGCGGAGCGCATCGTACTGGCTGAAGCCGAACTGCTGCCCGCATCCGCCCGACCGACCTTTCCCGGTACGGCCTCAGCGTTTCGCCCCCGCCCCCTTCAGTGAACCCGACAGAGTGGGTCACTGTCGCGTTTTGGCGGAAAGGCGACTACTCTCGATTTCTCGGCGCGCTGCAAGAAGCCACGGGTCCGTGATAGCCCTGAGCCGCGGCGTACTCATCAGCGACGCGCTTCGGGACGCACAGCGCCCAGGCGTTCTCGACCAGATCGCGCATCTCGTCCCGATCGATCTCGGCGAGCCGAGCGTGCACCGAGCTGTAGCGCATGTCCGACTCAC
>VAXG01000102.1 GCA_005883355.1 Actinomycetota bacterium
TCGTTCAGGCGCCGGACATTGGCGGCGATCACCGGATCGTCCGGCTCGGTCAGCCGCTCTGCGGGCTCGTTGAGAAAACGAACTTCCGTCTCCGCGAACCCCGACTGGCGGGCCAGGAGCTCGAGCGTCTCAGGCACGAGCGGCTGGGCGTGCGTCAGGTCGGCGAAGTAGTTGCGCAGCGCGATCGGCGAGAGCGGGTTGATCGTCTCGGCGATGAGGACACCGCCTGGTCTCAGCTTCGCGGTAGCGAGCCGCAGCGTCTGCACGAGCGTCGGTGCGGGAAGGTGCTCGACGACCTGGCTCATGAAGATCGCGCCGAGCGAACCGTCGGCTGCGGCTTCGAGGTACGCGACCAGGTCGGCCTGCTCGACGTCGAGTCCGTCGCCACGCGCGTACGCGACCATGTCGGCGTCGGCATCGATGCCGCGTGCCTCCACCCCGGCTTCGCGCAAGAGCCCCAGCAGCTCGCCACGCCCACAGCCGATGTCCAGAACCGGCGCGTTCTCCCGCAGCTCCTCGAGGTAGCGCCGCTGCCGCTCGCGAATGGACTCGACGTTGCCGCGCATCCTGCTCTCGAACGCGAAGTAGTCGGGAACCGAGGCCGCAGCCGGCTGGGCCGCGACCGTTGCAGGCGCGGGCGCCACACCGGCCGGCCCTCGCCGTTCGAGCCGCGCGAGTCGCTCCTCCAACTCACGGACTAGTCGGTCCGACTGCCCGCGGGCGGCCGCAGAGGCGTCGGCTCTCTCAGACAACGCATCGACAAGCTTGAGGACCGAGTCGTTGAAGACCCGCTGGTCGGCGGCAAGAGGCTCGACGTACCAACGCATGATCTTTCGGAGGACCCGCTTGACGACTCCTTTCGGACCACCGCCGGCGGGGCGCTCGGCCGTGACCGGCCAGAAGCGCTCGGCAAGAGCCCGCGTCGAGGCGAAATCGGCGCCCTGCGAGTCCTCATGGACGGCACCACGTCGAAGCTCCTCGCGGAGCCGGTCGAACAGGGCGGCGACGTCGGTCTCCTCCGGCGAGGAAATACCTGCAGGCGCCGGGTTTCTCGCCTCCGGCCCGGACATTCACAGGATTGTACGGGGTGAGCCTGTCAGTGGAGGGCACGCACGTAGTGCCATGCCTGGGCGAGACCGAGTTGCCGCATGGCCACCAGCAGAACGGCGTAGAGCGCCAGACCCGCTGCTGCCGCCGGCACGGCACCGAGCACGAGCGACGCCCCGCCGAACGCTAGCGCTGTGGCCGCCCCGACGAGGATCGACAGACGCCCTAGGCCGACGACAGTCAGCACGAGCATCCGCGGCGCGAGCGAGGCCATCAGCCCGAGCACGACGACAAGCGTCGAGACGCCGAGCGCGACCGTCACGCCCGTGAGCCCCCACAGCGCGCGGCCGGCGATCGAGATGGGGATGTCGACAGCGACCGCAGCGATCGCCAGTGGGATCAGCAGCCGAGTGCGATGCATGACGAACAGCAGGGGATACGTGATCAGGAACGCCGCGTTCGCGACCATCCACGGGGAGAGGAACACCACGAGGCGACCGAGCTGGTCCCCGACGTGACCCGAGAATGCGTTGCCGAGCACCGCAGTGACCACACGTCCGCCGACGAGCGCCACGAGCCCCGCGGCGGCGCCGACGAAGGCGAGAGAGACCCACGCGGAGTGCACGACGTGATCCGCGGCGCTCTCGGCGTCGACACCCCGGCGGGTCAGCGGCGCCGCGGAGATGAGTGACAGCGAGAACGCCGTCGCGCTGACGAACGTCGCCGCGAGCAGATACGCATACGACAGGCTCGTGACGCTGCCCTCGCCCGTGCCGGCGGCAAAGCGGAGCGCGATCACGTAGAGGCCCTGCAGAGCAACGGGCACGGCTGCGCCGTACAGGAGCCGCCAGAGGCGGTGGCCGAGCCGGAGTGGGACGCCTCGGTGCAGCCGCAGCCTGTTCCCCCGCACGAGCAGCACGATCATCGGCAGCCCGATCGCGATCGCGCCGTTCAGCGCCAGCCCCCATGCAAGCGTGACGAGCCCGTGGGAATCCGCGGCCAGCACGAAGAAGACGACGCCGCCGACGCCGCCGAGCGCGAAGCCGAGAGCAGCCGGGACGTAGCTGTCCTTCGCAGCGAGCGCGCTGGCGGCGAGGGCCGCGATCAACTGGGCGAACGCGGCGGGCACCAGCCACGGCAACGCGTCGGCGGCGACCACCGCCGACTTCTCCGGCAGCCGACCGGTGAACAACTCACCCCAGAAATGCGAGAAGACCGCCGCAAGGACCGTCGCAGGGATCGCAACGGCCAGGAACGCGAGTGCATAGGCGCGGAACTCCGAGCCGAGCCGTCCTTCCGCTTCGGCGCGAGTCAGGTCGGGGACGACCACCATCCGGAAAGCCTGAGCCCCGAGAACGAGCACGAGGTAGACGCCGTAGGCGGCCATGAATCCGTCCGTCTCCCGGTTGCGGCCGAACTTGTGCGCCAGGAAGGCACCGGCCACCGCAGCGGCAAGGCTCAGCGTCACATATGAGAGACCTGTAAAGGCACCGCTTCGAACGGCGCTCCGGCCGCGTTCCGGGCTACCCTTGGGCTGCTCGTCGGCGGGCACCGCTGCATGAAAGCAGACCAACACGACTCCACCTGGACGGACGACGCCGTAGCTGATCTACGGCGGGACTTCGGCGACTTCTTCACCGGCAGGACTTGCCTCGTCACCGGCGCCGACGGGTTCATGGGATCGCACCTCACCGATGCGCTCGTGCAACTCGATGCGAACGTGCATGCGTTCGTGCGCGCAACCTCGAGCGGTGCGCTGAACAACATCGCCCCGCTGCGCACACGGATCAAGGTGCACTTCGCGGATCTGACGGACAAGACGTCCATCGACTACCTCGTCAAAGACCTGCTCCACGCCCCCGACAAGCCCTACGTCTTCCATCTGGGCGCGCAGGCACACGTCGGCGAATCGTGGCACCGCCCATACGAGACCGTGACGGCGAACACGATCGGGACGCTGAACCTGTTGCAGTCGATCGTCGACAGCGGTCTCGAGCTCGAGAAGTTCGACACCGCAGGCACCTCGGAGGAGTACGGAAACGTCCACGAGGACGTGGCGCACCATCACGATTTCGACGAGGACGGCTTGATTCTCCACGAGCGCTCGCCGATCAATCCGAAGTCGATCTACGCCACCTCGAAGGTCGCCGCGGACTTCCTGACGATGAACTACCACGACGCCTTCGGCGTGCCCGGTGTGGTCACACGGATGTTCAACAATTACGGACCCCGCCAGAACCCTCGCTACGTCACCGGGACGATCATCACGCAGGCGCTCACGCGCGAGACCGTCGAGCTCGGCCAGCTCGAGCCGATGCGCGACTTCTGCTTCTGCACCGACGGCGTCCGCGGGCATCTGATGGTCGCGGCACGCGGAATCCCCGGCGACCTCTACGTCTACGGACAGGGCAAGAACATCTCGATGCGCGACTGGGCCGAGCTCATCCTCCGCGTTGGCCGCGAGCAGGGCCATTGGGAAGCACGCGAGATCGTCTCGACCGCAGATCGCTACCGGCCGGGAGCCAGCGAGGTGATGGCGCTGCGCGTGGGCTACGACAAGCTCAACCGAGAAACCGACTGGGAGCCTCACGTGTCGTGGGAGGACGGCGTCGCACGGACGATCGCCTGGTACGCCGAGAACCGGCCGCGCTGGATCGGCCGGGTCGACTGGCTGACGCAGACGAAGATCCTCGTCACAGGCGGCGGCGGCTTTCTCGGCTCGCACCTGGTCGAGCGCCTCGAAGCCGACGGCCACGACGTCTTCGTCGCGCGGCGCGCCGATTACGACCTGACGAAATGGGACGACGCGGCGCGGCTGTTCGCCGACGCGAAGCCCGAGCAGGTGTTCCACCTGGCGGGCGATGTGGGCGGCATCGGCGCCAACCGTGTGAATCCGGGCCGTTTCTGGTACGCGAACCTGATGATGGGGGCGCACGTGCTCGAGTTGTCGCGCGAGCATGGCCTTGGCAAGCTCGTCATCGCCGGCACCGTGTGCGCGTACCCGAAATTCGCAGCCGTGCCGTTCCAAGAGGACGACCTCTGGAACGGCTACCCGGAGGAGACGAACGCGCCCTACGGCGTGGCGAAGAAGTCGATCCTCGTCGGCGCACAGTCCTATCGAGAGCAGTACGGGCTCGACTCGATCTTCCTGCTGCCCGCGAACCTGTACGGGCCTCGTGACAACTTCGACCTCGAGACGTCGCACGTCATCCCCGGGCTGATCCGGAAGATGCTCGACAACCCACAACACGTCACGCTCTGGGGAGACGGATCGCCCACGCGCGAGTTTCTCTACGTGGACGACTGCGTCGAAGGCCTCGTGCTCGCTGCTGAACGATATGACGGAGCCGAGCCGGTGAATCTCGGCACCGGCGCCGAGATCTCGATCCGCGAGCTCGCGGAGCAGATCGCAGAGCTTGTCGGCTTCGAGGGCGAGATCGAGTGGGACACCTCGATGCCGAACGGCCAGCCTCGACGGAGCCTCGATGCGAGCCGTGCCCGTGAGCTCTTCGGCTTCGAGGCGCGCACACCGCTCCGCGACGGGCTCGAGCGGACGATCGCGTGGTACCGCCAGCACGCGGGCGCGACCGCCGGCGCTCAGGCGTGAGCTCGCAGACGGCGGCGCCGCCCGCGGCGGTCGAGGCGATCGGCGCGCGGCTCGACCGGGCTCGTGAGATCCTGAGCTCACTCCGGCCCGCCTACGTGCTGGGCACTTTCGTGGCAGTGCAGTGGTTGGCGCTGCTCGCCCTTGCCGTGACCGTCAAGCACAACGGCTGGCTGTATTACGCCGGCGGTGATCAGCTCTGGCACTACTCGGGTGCCTATCTACTCGCGCACGGGCATCTGCCGCCCGCCTATGTCGGGTACGGCTGGTCGATCATGTTGCTGCCCGTCTCGTGGTTCGCCGGTGCAAGCCTCGTTTCCGCGCTGCCGGCCATTGTGGTGCTCAACACGGTGATCCTGCTGCCGGTCGCACTTCTGTGTGTCTACGGGATCGCCAGCCGAATCGCCGGCCGACTGTTCGGCTACTTCGCCGCTCTGCTCTGGATCGTTCTCCCTTACCTCGGAATCCTGTTCGTGGAGCCGGGATATCACCAGAAGTACACGGAGCTCACGCTGCCTCAACTCCTCGGGCTGACCTCGGTGCCGGACTTCCCTGCAACGGTCGCGCTCCTGGTCTGCGCGTTCTTCTGTCTCCGCACGGTCGAGTCGGGTGGTTGGCGGCCGTCGGCAGCTGCAGGGCTGGCAGCTGGTTGGTCGATCGCTATCAAGCCGTCGAACACGATCTTCCTCGTCGCGCCGGTCCTATTGCTGATCGTGGAACGGCGCCGCGCGTTACCCATGTTTGTTGCGGGACTCTTGCCCGCCGCTCTGACCCTCGCCCTCTGGAAGTTCCGCGGCCTTGGCGAGCTCGCCGCTGCACCCATGGAGCCGGTGCAGCTCGCTTCTGGAGTCGGGGATCTGATTCGTCGAATTCACAGCCCGAGCCTGAACAGCTGGGCTCATCTCCATCAGGTGCTCAACGCGCTGCGCGAGCACTTCTGGGTGGCACGTGTCATGGAATGGCTTCCGATTGCCGGCTCCATCGCCCTTCTCGCCAGATCCCGACGCGCCTTCCTGCTCGTCGGAAGCTGGTTCATCGTCTTTCTGCTCGCGAAAGGGACATACATCCCTGCGTCGATCGACGACGCGAGCTTCTTCCGCATTCTGATGCCGGCGTTTCCCGCTTATCTGTTGCTGGCGGCGTCAGTCGTCCTCCTCGTGCCCGGAGCCCGTGCTCGACCGGCGCGACCCGCACCGATTCTGAGAGGCCGAACGCTGAGCATCGTCTTCGCCGCTGCCGTATTGGTGTTCGCAGTCCTGCCACTCAGCGTGATCGCGGCGACTCCTCGCCTCCACGACGGCGACCGACAAGCAGTTCGCCTGGGAGACAGTCTCGTCCCGGTCGCAGCCGCGCTCGGGATCGTGGCCAGAACCGAAGGAGGTGTCGTTCACCTCGAGTGGCGACCAGGTCCGGCGAGCGATGCAGCGGTCTTCTACCGGGTGTTGCGCGCCAGGGGCGCTGGCGGCGGTGCGGCCTGCGCCGGGAGGCTCCGCAACTCGTCGGACAACTGCCAGCTCTACATGGATGACCTCGGCTCGGTGCGAGTGCGGTCGTTCGACGATCGACCGGCCTCCGGAAGCTGGTCTTACCGCATCGGTGTCGCCGCCAACTGGCTGAACGACCCATCACTTGGTGACGTCTACGTCGTCAGTGCGCCCGTCAGCGTGGCGATTCCGTAACACCCTCCCGCTGCTGTTGCTCCAGCAGGGCGAGACGCTGAGCGAGAATCGTGTTCTGGTCGGAGAGCCGTGAGATGACCGTCGAGTAGTGCAGCAGTACGACCAGGATGAAGAGAGCCCCGATGGCACCGAGAATCGCCGGCGGATACGTCTGGACGCCGAACCAGCCCGCGATCGTGTTGAGACCGTCCCGCCACACCGAGAGCGCGAGCAGGACGCCACCGGTCAGCAGCCAGAGCAGCGCGTAGCGCTCACGAAGCCGGCGTGAGCGGATCAGCTCGAAGACGACGACGAGCAAGAGGAAGGACGCGACCGCAGAGGCGATCGATACGGGCAGAGGTGTCATCGTCGGTGCTCCTTCTCTAGCGGGACGGCGTAGCGGCGAAAGAGGCCGACGAAGATCGCGAGCAGCACTTTCGTCATGTAGTAGATCGAGCGCAGCGCGGTGATCGACGACGCCCCGCCGCCGCGCTCGCGCATCTCGACCGGGACCTCCAGCAGGCGCAACTTGTGCTTCACGCACATGATCGTCGCCTCCACCTCCGGGTAGTCGTGCGGGTAGTCGGCGGCGAAGAGCGCGATGCCCTTTCGGTTCACCGCCCGGAACCCCGACGTCGTGTCCGTGACCTTCTGGCGGACGACGGCCGAAACCACCAACGCGAACAGCCGGATCCCGAGCCGGCGCGTGAAAGACGACTGGTAGCCGCTGCCGCTCGCGAAGCGCGACCCGACGCACAGGTCGGCCTGGCCGGCCACGACCGGCGCGAGAATCGCCGGCAGCTGCGTCGGGTCGTGCTGTCCGTCGCCGTCGACCTGGACCGCGATGTCGTAGCCGTGCTCGAATGCGAAGCGATAGCCCGTCTGCACCGCACCGCCGATGCCGAGGTTGAAGGGAAGGCGAAGCACGTGCGCACCGCGATCGGCAGCGATACCCGCGGTGCGATCCGTGGAGCCGTCATCGACCACGACGATGTCGAAGCCCGGATCGAACGCGCGGAGCTCGTCGATCACGCGGCCGACGGTCTCTTCCTCGTTCAGTGCAGGAACGATCGCGATCCGCCGCAACTCGGCAATCTGCCCGAGCACCGCGTCGTGCGGGGGCGCCGGCACTTCCACGAGCTCAGCCACCGGCGACCACCGGCGACCGCAGGCCCACGAGCTCGAGAATCTGGCGCGCCCGATGCGCATAGGTGTGCTCGTCGAGCACACGCTCGCGCGCGCGCCGTCCCATCGCCTCTGCCGCGCCGGGATCGTCGAGCAGCTCGCGATAGGCAGCGACTGCCTCGTCCGCGCTCGAGACGACGCGTAGCTCCGAGCCGACCTCGAACCAGCGCTCGATCCCTTCGTGCGGATTCGAGACGATCGCCGCTCCCGAAGCGGCGAGCTCGAACGGCCGACACGTCGACGACGCGTAAACGGTCGCATGCGAACGGCGCGTGATGTTCAGGTTGATCCTCGCGCGCGAGATCGCCTGTGCGAAGACGTTGAATGGGACATCGCCGATCATGCGCGCGTCTCCGGTATCACCCCGGAAGTCCATTCCACCGAGAGCGAAGTCGATCTCGGGATCGCGTCGGCTCGGTTCGCCGACGAGCGCCTGCATCCATTCGCGCCGGAACTTGTCCCCGTAGCCGTAGAAGAAGACGTCGTGCTCCTTCTCGACGGCCGCTGGCTGAAAGAGCTCCGGGTCGGCCGCCCAGAAGACCGCTTCCGCGCGCCGCGCACCCAACTCACGCAGACGTTCGAGCCCACCCTCCGAGTTCGAGAGCACGAGATCGTACTCGGAGGGATCGGCACCGTGGTAGTAGTTGAACCCCGTGTCCATGCCTCCGAACTCCGGCAGGCTCATGGGCACGTCGCCGTCGTAGAACACGACCGGGACGTCGAACTGCTCGCGCAGCCGCGTCGGGATGCCGCGCAGGTGTGCCATCGGCACCGTGAAGACGATCACCGCTGCGATGTCACGTTCCCGTTCGAGAAGCCGCTCGAGATGCCGCTGCCAGCGGGGCGTGACGTAGCGCCAGATCGCCTCGCGGGTGAGCCTGTCTCCCATCGTGTCTTCCGGGTTCTCCTCACCGCGCCGGAGCAGTGTGTCGCCTTTCAACCGAGCGGCGATCCCGCGGGCCCCGGCGAAGAGCTCGGCTTCGCGGTAGAGGGGATTCGGCGCCGTGCGCCACCACGGAGATTCGACCGCCCGCCCGCGGTACGGCGTGACGATGAGGTCGACGCCGACCTCGTTGAGGCCCTTCCAGATCTGCCACCACGCGGGCGTACAGCCGTAACGGAAGTCGAGGTCGGTCGCAGACGCTACGGCAAGGATCTTGGCGCCGGGCACGGAGGTCAGTATGGCTAAGGCGTCTGCTTGCAGCGCTGAAAGCGCCTAGGGAGCGACGCTCTCGAGCTTGTGCGCAAAGCCGGCGAGTCCGTCCGAGCCGTTGATCCGCACGCGGCTCAGCTCGTAGGGCTTTGCCGGACTCGCCAGACCGTAATTCGTCGTGGTCGCGCCCCAATAGCCTGCGCGGCGGACCGCATCTATGACGCGCGCGTTGTAGCGCCCGCTCGGGTAGCAGAAGAACTCGACCGGAACGTGCAGCATCTTTCGGATTTCCACGCGCGAGCCGTGGACCTCCTGCCACAACCGCGCATCGTCGACGGTGGTCAGGTCGGGATGCGTGATCGTGTGAGCGTCGATCTCCCACTTTGCAGCGATGAGGGCGCGCACCCGCCACAGCGGCAGGTTGAACTTCTGAACGGCGTTCACCTTGAGGTTGAGGACTCCGGGCCAGTGCAGCTTGCGTAGCACCGGCATCGCCTCTGTCGCCTGGCTGAGATAGCCGTCGTCGAACGAGATCACAACGGCACGGCGCGGCAGCGGCGAGCCGGTCAACCAGTACTCGTACACCTCCCGCAGCGTGACCGCGTGAAACCCCTGGTGCGCGAGCCACTTCATTTGCTTCGCGAAGTCGGCGGGGCGCACGAAGAGCTCCGGAAAGGCAACGCCCGCGGGGGGCGCCGCGATCACGTGATACATGAGAATCGGTACCGGCCTGTCGTGGCGGCGTCCCGCGATACCGCTCGGTGCCGCAAGAGCCGCTGCAGCACCAATGACCGCGATTGCCACCGCCGCCCGCCCGAAACGTCCGCTCGCCGCGCAGTCAGCTACTTTGAAGCGGGGTCGCATGTCGCGCAAGTTCCTAATTGCCGGTTTCATCTCCTGCCTCATAGTCGCATCGTCCGCGGATGCGAGGCCGACACAGGTGATGCCGGGTGTCAGCTACGAGCGGATCCTCCGTTGGACGGCGAACGGCCCGGTCGCCCTCTACATCGTCACGGCGCCCAAGCCCGGTGGTCTGTACACCCTGACGCCCTTGCTGTCGAACGGAACGATCGTCGGACGCGAGACGGTGTCGTCAATGCAACGAGACGTGTCCGCACAGATGACGACGATCGGTGTGAACGGCGACTTCTTCAGCTGGCACGGCGGCTGGCCGAGCGGCCTGCTGATGCGCGGCGGCGTCGTCGAGCATCAGTCCGCCCTGGGACGAGCATCAGTGGGTGTCGACACGAACGGCGATCTTCACGTCGATCGCATCCCCTGGTACGGACGCTGGCACGGAACAACGAACACGCTGTGGCAACCGATCGGGCAGCTGAACGAACCACCTCGCGCCGATGCGGTCGCCCTCTTCACACCCGTGTGGGGTTCGAACACACCCGCGCTACGCGGCACGACCGTCGTGCTCACGGGATTCCCACCGGCGGCCCCCCGCCGCGACCTGACGGGAATCGTGCAGTCGGTCCTCACCAACACGAGCGTGGCGATTCCTCCGGACGGGGCCGCACTTGTCGCACGCGGGAGAGCCGCTCAGACATTGCGGGACGAAGCAGTCGTCGGCTCCCCTCTCACCGTTCGCATCCCGCTCGCGGACACCTGGGCATCTGTCACGGACGCCGTCAGCTCCGGCCCGACGCTCGTGAAAGACGGACGGGCGCTCTTCAACGCCGGTGAGGCGCTGACAAAGGCGCAGTTGCGGGGCCGCGATCCGCGAACCGCGATCGGCCAGCGGGCCGACGGCGGCATCGTCCTCCTTGCAGTCGATGGGCGCAGGCCCGGCTGGAGTGTCGGGATGTCGAACTGGGACCTCGCCAACACGCTGATCACGTACGGCTGTGTCACCGGTTTCGCGCTCGACTCGGGCGGTTCGACGACCGTGGCCTTCGACGGGAAGGTCCTGAACCGACCGTCTGACCCGGCGGGAGAGCGACCGGTGGGGGAGGCACTCGTGATCGGTTACACGGGCGTGTTCGTGCCTGCGCCGATGTCAACCTTGTCTCCCAATGCCGACGGTGTCGCTGACGTGGAGAAGCTGTCGTACAAGCTCGTGCGGCCTGCGACCGTCAGCGCGAACCTCATCGCCCCGGATGGATCCGTCCGAGGGCTCGACTCCGGCGAGAAGGCCGCCGGCCGGTACAGCGTCACCTGGGACGGAACGGATGTCAACGGGGCGCTCGCGGCTGAGGGGCGCTACCACTGGAATGTCTCTGCGACCGACGACCTCGGCCGCGCGTCGACGCACGACCAAGCCTTCACGCTCGACCGGACGCTCGGCTTCCTGGGCATCTCGAAGACGGCCCGCCGGATCACCTTCACGCTGGTGCGCGATGCACGAGTCCGGGTCACTGTGGAGACGCGTTACGGCGGGATCCTGCGCACGATCACCGCAGGCCCACGAGCTGCCGGTGCGGTGAACGTGGCTTGGAACGGGCGGGATGGACGCGGCAAGCGAGTCGGGGCCGGGGCGTACGTCGTGCATGTGGCGGCAACGAGTGTGATCGGTCTCAGCGAGCTTCGCGCCCCGCTCGTGATTCGTCGCTAGTAAGCGCCCCGTCGCGCAAGCACGGCTGGGAGCGTGCGGGCGAGAATGGTGATGTCGAGCCAGATCGACCAGTTCTCGATGTAGTAGAAGTCGAGCCGGACGAGATCGTCGAAGCTCAGGTCGATGCGGCCGGAGACCTGCCAGAGGCCGGTCATCCCCGGGAGCACGAGATACCTCTTGCGGTGCCACGGGAGCAGCTGCTCGTAGTCGCGAATGGGAAGAGGCCGCGGGCCGACGAGCGACATCTCGCCCCAGAGGACGTTGAGGACCTGCGGCATCTCGTCGAGCGAGAAGCGGCGCAGAAAGCGACCGACCGGCGTAACGCGAGGATCGTCCTTGATCTTGAAGAGCGGGCCCGAGGCCTCGTTGTTAGCCTCGAGCGCGCTCTGGCGCTGGGCTGCGTCGGCGTACATCGTCCGGAACTTCACCATTCCGAACGCGTGCTCTCCGAGGCCGACGCGCCGGTCGCGATAGAACACCGGGCCGCGCGAGCTGAGCTTGACCGCACCGGCGACCGCAAGCCAGAGCGGCGAGCCGGCGACGATGACGAAGCTCGATACGATGAGGTCGAAGCCGCGCTTCAACGCCCATTCCGATCCCGCGAGCGCCGGGGGGCGCAACTCGAACAACGGCGCGCCTTCGCCGGGAATGTATTCCGCCCGCTGCAGGAGCAGCTCGGTCGTGCGCGGCGCGATCTTGACCTTGGCACCGAAACGATGGGCCTCCTCGACGAGCTCGAGCAGCTCGCGCTCGGCGAAACCGCCGTCCGTCACGATCAACTCGTGGACGTCGTGCTCGCGCAGCACGCGGGGCACTACGTCCAGGCCGCCCAGCGCGCGCAGGTCACCGGAATCGCCGCTCGGCGCGATCGCGCCGATGAACTCGTAGCGGATCCCACTGCGATCGGCGCCGAGCGTGCGGCGCAGCGCCGCAAGCTGCTCGCCTTCTCCGACGAGCACCGTTCGCCGGCGCACACCCGTGAGCCGCAAGACGTCACGCGTCAGCACCTCGTAGCTCGCACGGAGGATCCCGATGAAGAACGCCGTGGTCACGACCGCGGTCGGTGTCAATCCGTAGGTCGTGAAGTGGTAGCCCGTCCCGAGGCCGAACGCCAGCGTGATCGCCGCGACGAGCACCATCGACAGAACGATCTGGCCCGCACCGGCTCTGAGCTCGCGTCGTCGATAGAGGCCGCCGACCCAGAAGACGAGCACCGTGATCACCGTGAGAAACGGGAGCCAGTTGCTCTCCGTCTCCCAGAGGATTCCCCACAGCGGCGGCCACTGCCCGAGATAGAGCTCGCGAAAGATGAGCGCCACGAAGATCCCGAGGACGAGCCCCGCGAGGTCGAGCGTCACGAGGGCGGCGACACTGGTGAGGCGGCGCGCGACGGCCAGGAGCGTGGTGCGCGAGAGGAGGTAGGGCCGGGCCGAACGGATGTCTTCGACCGGCGCCGGCCGGGGCTCGGCCGGCACGGCTGGCTTCGTGCTCACCCGCCGGAGTGTACTTCCGGCGCTTCCCGGGGCAGCTAGCGCCTCTGCCAGTAATGCCGTCGAGCTTCTGGGTCGTGAGCACCAAGCCAGAGGCCGCACTCAACCGCAGCAAGGCTGGTCTGCCTCGCTAAGGGCGAGGTGGACTCTGGCGCCGCGTGATCGCGGGCCAGAAGCCGGCACTAAGGCATCGCTCGCGATGCCGACCATAGGCGGTCGTGCCGGCTTCGCCGGTACGACCGTTGTGTATTGCTGGCAGGGGCGCAGACGCTAGGCTCGCCCGAGGTGGGCCTGGAGCAGTTGAGCGAGCGTTATGCCGAGCACAACCGTGTCGAGCGGGGTGCCGGCTTCATCTTCGCGGGCCCGGAGCGAGTCGAGCTCTTCCGGCGCTACGTCGGCGGGCCGGGACGGACGGTGCTCGATCTTGGTTGCCGCGACGGCGCGCTCACGCAGGCCTACGCCGGCGGCAACGAGATCGTCGGCGTCGACGCCGACCGCGAGGCGCTGGCCGCCGCCCAGAAGCTCGGCATCGAGACCCGCTGGGCTGACCTCGACGATGCGCTGCCGTTCGAAGACGGCATGTTCGACGTCGTGGTCGCCGGTGAACTGCTCGAGCATCTCCGCGATCCGCGGCGCGTCATCTCCGAGGTGCTCCGTGTCCTACGGCCGGGCGGCACGTTCGTCGCCTCCGTTCCGAACGCCTACCGTCTGAAGAACAGGCTCCGCTTCGTGCTCGGCCGGAAGCCCGAGGAGGACCCGACCCATCTGCAGATGTTCTCGCCGAATGACGTTCGTGCCCTACTCGGCAGCTTCGATGACGTGCAACTGCATCTCATCGCGGGCCGTCTCGTCTCCCTTCACGCCCGGCTGTTCGCGAACGACATCGTCTTCTCGGGCCGCAAGTCGCGCTGAAGCTCGTCGAGGTCCGTCACTGTCCTCCTCAGCGCGAGGAGACGGAGACCGACGCGCAGAGCGTTTGCGCGGCGGCCGTCGAGCAGATCCGTGTCGTGAAAGTACGCGTGCACGATCTGCCGCCGGAACGGCGCCATCAGGCCGCGTGCGAGCATCCCGATGGAGTGGGTGGTCGGCACCTCGAGGAGCCTGCGGCCCTCGCCGAGCTCGAGCCAGGCCGGCTCGTCGAGCTGCACGTGTGGCGCGCCCGGCTCTAGATACCCCGGCCTGAACGCGGTCGCCGTGCAGTCCGCGTAGCCGAGGTCGGCGACGACCCTCGCGACGTCCGCGTCCAGGTACCAGCCGCCGCCGCAGAAGAACGTCGGCTTCAGTCCGACCGACTCGAGCCAGCGGCCCTGCTCGCCCACGAGCGCGGGCGGGTCACCCGCGCTCGGCCGTGCGTGATCGGGTGCGGTCCAGTGCGTATGCAGCCCGAAGGGCCCCCGCGCCCGAGCCTCCCGTGCACGCTCGTGCCAGCGTTCCTCGTTTTCCCCCTCCGCCGGCGGACGCATCAGGGCGGCAATGGCGAAGCCGCCCGGCCTGCGCTCCTGGAGGGCGCTGAAGTGGCTCCAGACGTCGTCGTCCAATGGACGCTCCACATGACACGAGACGACCGCGTACCGCCCGTGCAGTATGTGTCCCGTGTGCGGCATCGCCGGACTCTATTCGCCCGCGGGGCCGCCCAATCCCGAGCTCGTGGACGCCATGCGCGCTGCGCTCGTCCATCGCGGGCCCGACGAGGGATCGACCGACGCCTTCGGTCGTTGCGTGCTCGGCCACCAGCGGCTGAAGGTCCTCGACCTCGACACGGGCTTCCAGCCAGTGTCGAACGAGGCGGGTGACGTCGTGGCGGTTTTCAACGGCGAGGCGTACAACTTCCTGTCGCTGCGCGACCAACTGGAGGGGCATGAGGTCCGAGGGACCGGTGACACACCGATCCTGCCGCATCTATACGAGGAGAGCGGGCCGCGGTTCGTGGAGCGGTTGCACGGAATGTTCGCGATCGCTCTCTGGGACGCAGGACGCGAACGCCTCGTGCTCGCTCGCGACCGGCTCGGCAAGAAGCCGCTCCTGTGGACACGACTACCCGACGGCACGCTGGCGTTCGCATCCGAGCTGAAGGCACTGCTGCGCCTGCCGCTGCTCTCCCGGGAGATCGATCTCGATGCCGTCGACGCGTACCTGGCGCTGCAGTACGTCCCGGGCGACCGGACCGCGCTGCGCGGGATCCACAAGCTCGCGCCCGGACACGTTCTCGTCGCGGAAGGCGCCACCGAGCGCATCGAGCGCTACTGGCACCCCGAGCCTGCAGAGTCGAGCGCGCACGAGAGCGAATGGCTCGAGCGTGTGCGTGCCACCGTCGGCGAGGCGGTGCGCAAGCGACTCGTCGCCGACGTACCGCTCGGCGCTCTGCTCTCCGGCGGGATCGACTCGAGCATCGTCGTCGCCCTGATGGCACAGGCGTCCTCGCACCCGGTGCGCACCTTCACGGCGGGATTTCCGGACGCACGCTACGACGAGCGCGCGTACGCACGGGCCGTCGCGGCGCGCTACGGAGCCATTCACGAGGAGGTCGAGATCGAGGAAGACATCGCGGCGACTCTGCCGCGACTTGCCGCAACGTTCGACGAGCCGCTCGGCGACGAAGCCGCGTTCCCGACCTTTCTGATCGCCGAGCAGGCGCGTCGCCACGTGACCGTGGCCCTTGCGGGCGACGGCGGCGACGAGTCGTTCGCGGGCTACGAGCGGTACATCGCGAACCAGCTCGCAGGCCGCGTTCCTGCGCCGGCGGCGCGGGTGGGTGCAGCCGCCCTGCGGCTCCTACCGGCGGCCCGACGTGACCCGCGATCGCTCCCGTTCCGTGGCGCGCGCTTCCTCGACGCCGCGTCGACACCCGGCGAGCGGCGGTACGCACGCCTGATGGAGGTCTTCCCGATCGAGCTGCGGCGCGAGCTCTGGTCCGACGGACGACTGGCTCGAGAGGCACCACTCGAGCCCGCGCGACCCGGCGTCACGGGCTTGCAGTTGCTCGACATCGAGACGTACCTGCCCGGCGACCTGCTGCCGAAAGCGGATCTCGCGTCGATGGCCCACTCGCTGGAGTTGCGCTCGCCGTTTCTCGATCACGAGGTCGTCGCTCTCGGTCTTGCGCTCCCCGACTCCCTCAAGACACGCGGCCGGGAGGGAAAGGTGGCGCTGCGTCGTACGTTTGCCCGCGATCTTCCGCCCGAGGTCGCCGCGCGCGGCAAGACCGGCTTCGGCGTACCGCTCGGACGCTGGTTCCGGTCGGATCTCCACGACCTCGCGCACGATCTCCTCTCCAATGACCGCGGCTGGTTCCGGCCGGACAGCGTGCGACGGTTGCTCGGCGAGCACGAGTCCGGGCAGGCGGATCACGGGCACCGCCTGTGGTGTCTGCTGATGCTCGAGCTCTGGGTGCGCGAGCACGTGGAAGCGCCCGTCCTAGCACCCGCGTGAAACGCGCTCACCTCTGGCTGATCGCCTTCGCGGCGATCGCCCCACGTCTGGCCGTCCTCGTCCACGAGCGCGGACGCATCCTTACGGCCTTCACCGACAAGAGCGACGATTTCGCGCAGACCTTCGTGCATCACGGGACGTTCGGCTTCATCCCGGGAGAGCCGTCTGCGTACACGCAGCCGCTGTACGGCTTCTTCCTGGTCCCGATCTACTGGATTTTCGGGCGCACGTGGTGGGCGGTCGGCGGGGCGCAGGTCGCCGTCGCGACCGCGACCGCGATCCTCGTCTATGCGATCGGCGCGCGCGTGCTGTCGCGGCGCGCGGGGACGATCGCCGCGATCCTCGCGACGCTCAACCCGTACCTCGTCTGGCACGACGTCCACCTCAACCGGGAGGTGCTCGACCAATTGGTGGGTGTGGCGCTCATCCTCTGCACGCTCATCGCCGCCGACCGCCGCTCCGTGAGATGGGCGACAGCTGCGGGAATCCTGGGTGGGGTCGCCGTGCTCGGCAACGTACGGCTGATCGGCATTCCGCTCGTCGTGGCCGCGTATCTCGTGATCCGCAACGGCTGGAGCTGGGCGCCCGTCGCGCTCGTCGCCGCCGCGGCGCTGGCGGTGACCCCGTGGGTCGTCCGCAACAAGGTCGAGGTCGGCTGTTTCGCGCTCACGACCGACGGTCGGGCGCTCTGGAAGGCGAACAACGCCCAGACGTACGGCCTGCTCGCACAGGGGAAGTGGATCGACGACGTCAAGGATCCACCGCATCATCCATTCCCGAACCCCGAGGAGGCGCGAGACCTCTACCGGCAGACGGGGAAGAAGTACCACGTCGACGAGTGCGCGAACCAGGGCTACTACGAGCACAAGGCCTGGAAGTTCGTGCGCGGCCATCCTGGGGAGAAAGCGAAGCTTGCGGCGCAGGCGGTGCGCATGGAGTGGGATCCGCGTACGACGGCCTCCGCGACCGACTCCGGACACGGGGCGATCCGCAGCCTGGCGCAGCCGCTCTACACCTCAGTGCTGTACGCGCTCGGCTTGATCGGCATCGTCGTGACCGCGCGCTGGTTCGCCGGCCTGGCCCTCGCCGTGCTCGCCTACCAGACCTTGGCCGCGATGGTGTTCGTCGGCGCGACTCGCTATCGCATCGCGACGGACTTCTTGATCGCTCTCCTCGCTGCCGGTGCGATCGAATGGGTGCTGGCTCGGTGGCGGCGCAGGCCGCGATGAAGGTCCTGCACATCCAGCGAATCGGTGGAATCGGCGGCTCGGAGCGACACCTGCTGACCCTCTTGCCCGCGTTGGCCGCGCGCGGCGTCGACGTTCGCTTCCTCGGGCTCGACGACGACTCGCGCGCGCCCGGCCCGTTCTACGAGGCCCTGACCGTCCCGTACGCGCGCGTTCCCGCACCCCGCGATCTTGATCCTCGACTCGCGTGGCAGGTGCGCGCGCAGACGCGGGACGCGGACATCGTGCACACGCATCTCGTGCACGCCGACGTCTACGGAGCACTGGGAGCCGACCGGCTCGTCTCGACGAAGCACAACGACGACCCGTTCCGCGCGGGGGCGTTCCGCTTCTTCGAGCGTGCGCTTGCGCGCAAAGCTGCCAAGGTGATCGCAATCACCGAGGCGCTGGCGCACTTCCAGGTGGAGCGTGTCGGTCTGCCCGCGAACAAGGTGGAGGTCATCCACTACGGCCTGGACGACCTGCCGGCGGCGTGGGGATCGAATCCCGCAGATGACGTTCCAGCGCAGGCGCGCGTGCTACTCGCCGTTTGCCGGCTCGAGCCGCAGAAAGGCCTGGACATCGCGGTTCGAGCTCTGCCGGATATCCGCACGCGTCATCCGACGGCCGAGCTCGTCGTCCTGGGGGAGGGCCCGCAGCGCCCGGACCTCGAGCAGCTTGCGGCGAATCTCGAGGTCCCGGTGCACCTGCTCGGTCGGGTCCCAGATGTTGCCGCCTGGCTGCAGCGCGCGGACGTGCTCGTCCATCCCGCGCGCTGGGAGGGCTTCGGCCTGGCTCTGCTCGAGGCGATGCTGGCGTCGAAGCCCGTCGTGGCAACGCGCGTCAGCTCGATTCCGGAGATCGTGGTCGACGGCCAGACGGGATTGCTCGTCCCGCCCGACGAACCACAGGTACTGGCGGCCGCGGTGACGCGAGTCCTCGACGAGCCCGGCGACTACGGCGAGCAGGGCCGGAGGCGGGCGCAGTCGCAGTTCAGCGTCTCGCGCATGGCCGACCGAACGCTCGCGCTCTACGAGACGGCACTTCGCCGGACCTAGTTGCGGGCCCCGAGCGCCCCTTCGTAGAGCAGTTCCGTCCGGTCCGTGCAGCGCTCCTGCAGGAAGTGCTCGAGCGCGCGGCGGCGGCCGGCGTCCCCCATGTCCGCTGCATGCGGCAGATCCCCGGCCAGGCGCACGATCGCCTCCTCGAGCGGTTCCGCTTCCCCGGGAGGGACGAGGAGACCGGTGACTCCGTCCTGCACCAGCTCGCCCAGGCCGCCGATCTCCGCCGCGATCACCGGACGTGCGCGCTCCATCGCCTCGAGCGCGACCATCCCGAAGCCTTCGCCCATCGACGGGACGACGACGATCGCCGCTTCCTCGATCGCTTGCTGCACCGGCGTGACGTAGCCGAGAAAACGGACCGAGTCCCCAAGCTCCAGCTCTCGAGCAAGCGCGCGCAGAGCGGGCTCGAGCGGGCCGCGCCCTGCGATGAGGAGCTGCAAGTCCGGAATTCTCCGTCGCGCTGCCGCAAGCGCGCGCAGCAAGACGATGTGACCTTTGATCGGAATCAAGCGTCCGACGCAGAGCAACACGGGCGCAGCGCCGGCGTAAGGACGCGACGCACCATTCGGTTCGATGCCGTAGTGCACGATCTCGAAGCTCGAGCCGTCGAAGCCCTCCACCTCCTCGAGGTATCGCGCGAGACCGCGCGAGATCGCGATGTGGGTGTGCGCGAATGTCGCGATCGCACGGTCTCCGAGCGCAAAACCGGGGTTCTCGCGAAATTCGTTGAAGCCGTGCTTCGTCGACACGCGCAGGGGAACGCCCGTCAACGCTCCGGCGAGTTGCCCGTAGACGTCGGCGTGCACGAGATGTGTGTGGAGGATCGTCGGCCGTCGGCGCGCGAGGTATCCGGCGAGACGCAGGAACGCGAAAGGATCGACATCCGCGGCCAGGGGAATGGAGTCGAGCGGAATCCCCCGACCGGTCAGCTCTCTCGCAAAGTCCCAGGCACCCGGCTCGTGCTCGTGCAGCATCAGGAAGCGGATGTCCCAGCCCCGCTCCTTCAGTCGCGGGAGCAGCGACAGCAGGTGCGCTTCCGAGCCCGAGATCCCGGCCACCTTCTGCAGGTGCAGCACGGTGCCGCTCTGGCTCATCGCGCCGCCGCCAGGACTCCGTCGGCCCAGGTCCCGACCGAGTGTCGTTGCGCGACACGCTTGCGTAACGTGTGTCCGATCTCTGCTCGTTCGCCCTCGTCGAGCGCGGCGAACCAGCGCAGGCGTTCGGCGAGGCTCTCGGGCGAGTCCCGCTCGAAGAGCAGCGGGTAGCCGTCGAACAGCTCGTCGAACACCGGGTTGGACGCGAGCACGGGAAGACAGGCCGCAGCGGCCTCGTAGACGACCTTGTCCGGGGCTCCCGCCTCCATGTTGTTGACGAGGATGTCGGAGCGCGCGAGCAGCTCTGGAACCTGCGCACGCGGCACGGCGTCGCCGAGGGGGATACCGAGACGCTCGAGATCGCCACGATGTCTGCGCTCGAGGTCGTTCAGCGCGACCCCGTGGAGCTGGACCTCTGCGCCCTCGACCTGCTGCACGGCTCGGAGGATCGTCTCGATCCCCTTCGCCGGCGAGTAGCGTCCGAGCACGAGCGCCCGCAGGCCGCTGCGCCCGCTGCGATCGGTGCAGGCGAACTCGTCCACGTCGATGCCGTGCCCGATCGGCAGGACCTTCGGCGAGTCGAGAGGGAACGAGCGGCGGTCGACGGTGACGATCGCGGTGGCCAGCCGTTCGGCGGCGCGCAACGTTGTCGACGCCTTCCAGTGCGTATACCAGAGCAGGAGCGGCGTACGCCTCGGACGCACGAGCGGTGCGGCGAGCACGACGTAGAGCGGGATCATGTGCGCGACGACTGCGTCAGCGGGCAGCGCGCGTCGCAGCGCCTGTCCAAAACGCAACGCGCGGCCGAGCCGGCTCGCAGCGCCGAAGTTGTGCAACTCGACGTTCGGCGGCAGTCCGTCGGCGCGGCCCGACTGAGCGAGCACCACCACTTCGTCGACCCGCTCCGCCAGTGCGCGGATCTTCGGAATCGTCGCCGCGAGCACGGGATGACCCGGATCGACGCTCTGCGTGAGGAAGACGAGCCGCATCGGCCCCTAGAAGAAGTCCGTGTCGCCGAGCGTGAACCGCCACGCCCGCCGATCGGTTTCCAGCTCGCCTGCGAGCGCCTTGCCCATGAGATGGAGTGTCGTGCGCGTCGGGAAGAAGCCCAGCGACGCATACGCCGCCCGGTGCTCGGGCGCAGGAATCGCAACCAGCGCGCGCGAGCCTCGCCGGACCTCCGCGAGGCACGCGCGCAGCAGAGGTTTCGGCGGCCCCACCAGGTCGGCGACATAGGCGACGGCCGTGCCTCTGTGCTCCTTGTGACCCAGGACCGCGTAGCTCCCGCCCGATGCGAGGGCCACGTAATCACGAGGTGACTCGATGTACCTCCAGTTCATGTACTCGGCGTCGCGGATCACGTGGTTCGGCCATGACTGCGCCGCATCGCCGGCATGGCGGAACCGTTGAATGCGCGCGTACGGCTCGAGCCGGCGCGGCCGGCGCGGGAACGGCCTGGCCCAGACGCGGATCCGCCCGATCTCCGTCCAGCCGAGCGGGCCGAGAAAGATGGGTGCGGTCGGTTTCGAGGCAAAGCCGAGCACGACCGCAACGCCGCGGTCCTCGGCCTCCTGCTCGTGCTTTCGCTCGAGTGCCGGAAATATCCCGAGCCCGCGCGCGGAGGTCTCCGTCGTCGCATGGACCGAGAAGCTCGCCTCGCGCTCCGTGCCGCCCAGCATCATGCGAAACAGTGAGTGCGACGCGACTCCGGCCACACGCCCGCCGACACGCGCGACCGACATCAGCGAACCGGTTCGGTTCTCCCGGAACCACCAGTCGAACTCCTCCCCGGACAGCGCGAGGTCGCCCCACGCATCGTCCAGCAGGCGCAGGTAGTCCGCCCGCTGCTCCGGCTCGTAGGAGGCGAGCTCGTACCCGGACACTTACTTGGTTGACGTGCCCAGCGCCGCATTGAAAACGCGGCGAGCGTGTGTGCCCGTGACGGTGTCTTTGAGCGAGATCAGGTCGCAGGCCCCGGCCAGGACGAGCTCGAACGTTCGCGGGGAGTAGGGCTCGATGTTGTAGCGGCGCAGCTGCAGCGGGTCGGTCGTCCGCGAGTTGGCACCGGAGACCGCGGTGAACGCAACGTCGTAGCCCGCCTGGCGGACGAGCGAGAGGTGGACGGGCTTGTAGTGCGCCTCGGAGCCCTTCACGTAGGAGAACGCGCGCACCGGCCGGCCCAGCCGCTCTTCGAGGCGCAGCTTGGAGAGGGCGATCTCGCGCGCCGCCTCGTCCACCTCGAGATCGGCCAGCGGGCGATGCGAGATGCCGTGGGACTCGATGCGGACTCCTTCGCGCTCCAGGTCCACGAGCTCCTCCCATTCGATCGTCCTGTTGAGGATGCCCTGCGCGGCGAGATGCTCCTCGTGCGGCAACGGATGCCTGTCGTCGAGATAGCCGATCGGAACGAACAGCACGGCCGGGTATCCGTACTTGCGCAACATGCCGGCGGCGTTGGCGAGGTTGTCGTAATAGCCGTCGTCGAAGGTGATCAGCACCGCCCGTTCGGGCAGAGGTTTTCCGTCGACGTAGTGTCCGAGCACGGCGTCGAGATCGACAACCGTGTAGTCGAGGTCGCGCAGCTGGTCCATCTGCTCGTCGAAGATCGAAACGGGCATCGTCAACGGATTGCCCGGCAGGTCGTTCACCTTGTGGTACATGAGCACGCGCAGGCTGCGCTCGCCGTTACCGTTGGCGCCGATCGCGGACGCCGTCTCGCCGATCGTCCGGTAGACGGAGTTCTTCAGCAGCTGCTTGAAACGGTCTGCGCGCACGGCGCGCCTAGCTTAGCCCGGCGATGCGGCCGACGAGGTCCCGCAGCCGGGAGGCGAAGTCCTCCGGCGAGACCGTCCACAGTGCGGCGCTGGAATGCGCTCCCGCGCCGAGGCGCTCGGCGAGCTCACGCCCGTCGAGGACACGAACGAGGGCGCGGGCGAGACCGTCGGTATCGCCGGGTTCGACGAGCAGCCCGTTGCTTTCGTCCTGTACGAGATCCGGAATGCCGCCGACACGGGTCGCGACGACAGGCCGGGCGCGACAGAAGGCCTCCACGATCACCCGGCCCATGCCTTCGGATCGCGACGGCAGAACGAGTAGCGTCGAGCCGTCGAGCGCCGCGGCGACTTCGCCCGGGGTCAGGCGCTCTGTCCAGCTCGTCTGCGCGCGGAGATCTTCGACGAGTTGCTCGACGACCGGCCGCAGCGTTCCGGAGCCGACGAAGTGCAACTGCGCCCCCGGAACTCGAGGTGCGGCGCGCCGCCACGCCTCGGCCAGCCCGTCCACGTTCTTGTACCGCTCGAGCACACCGACGAAGAGCGCCCGGGGACTCGAGGGGAGCGGCTTCGGCGGCTCCTGCAGGAAAGAGTCGAAGTCCATGTAGGCCGGAAACTCGTCCGCCGGCTCGAGACCGAGTTCGCGCACGAGGCCGGTGGTGTAGCCGGTCACGGTGCGGATGCCGTCCGCCCGGCGCAGCGCGGCGAGCGCGACGCGGTCGGCGACCGGGCTCAGCAGTCCGCGGAGCTGTGATCCGTAGAGGCGTGTCGGTGCGCGCCAGTCGCCGTGCAGATCCACGATCACGGCCGTGTGGGCGCGCGCGAGCTTGCGCGCACTGAGCGCGGCCGCGGTCTCGTGTGCACCCTGCGCGAGAACCGCGTGAGGCTTGAACGTGCGCAGCTCACGCGCGATGCGGAGCGGCAGCGCCGCGAAGAACGCCGGACCGTCGAGAGCCGGCAACTCTCGCGCCAGGTGGAACGCACCGTTGCTCTTGCTCCCTGCGGCGACAACCCGAAAGTCGAGCTCCGCGCCGATCGCATCCCATTTCCGAACCAGACTCGGCGACAGCGGCAGCTCGACGCGGCGCGAGACGAACAAGACGCGCGGCTTCACGTGGCCGCGACGCGTCGCAGGACCTGCTCGAGCTCAGCGAGGATCCGCTCCGGCGCGTACTCGGCCACGGACGAGGCAGCTGCGCCGCGGAGACGGCGACGAAGCGGCTCGTCGGCGAAGTAGCGCCGGACGGCTTCGCCCAGGGCCGCCGTGTCTCCGGGCCCGGCGAGGAGCCCATTCACCCCGTCCTGGACGACTTCCGAGACGCCGCCTGCTTCCATTGCGAGCACGGGAGTGCCGACCGCCAGAGCCTCGACGACCGTGTGCGGGAAGTTCTCCCAGCTCGAAGACAAGATCGTCGCGTCGGCTGCATGAAAGAGCTCGAGGATGCGCTCGCGAGGCTGCGCGCCGAGAAACGTCACACGGTCGCCGATCCCGAGCTCCCCGGCCCTGGCCTCGAGCGATTGCCGCTCCGGGCCGTCGCCTGCGATCACGAGCCTGACACCGTCCGCGCCTGCAACCGCCTCGAGCGCGCGCTCGAGCGACTTCTGCGCCGTCAGACGACCGGCGAAGACGAGCGTCGCACCGTTCAATCCGAGGGCACGGCGAAGCTCGTCCCGCTGACCGAGCTCGACCGACACCGGCGACGGATTCGGGAGAACGCTGACGCGATCCGGAGCCACGCCCCACCCGAGCGCGAGGTCGCGCAGGTACGCGCTCGGGGTGAACACGTGCGCTGCATGGCGCAGCTCGACGTCTCGCGCGAACCGCAAGAGCGCAACCGCCGGCCCGCCGCCGTGATCCTGAAACTCGTCGACGTCGCCTGCGACGAAGCCTCGGCGCCGCGAACGTTCGAACGCCGGATCGGCGGTGAGCTTCACGACGAACGGCTTCCGGGCCATGGTCGATCCCAGCGCGCTGCGGCCGAACATGCCCGTCGTGTAAACGACGTCCACGTGACGCGCGCGATGGTGGACGAGCGCCGCGCCGCGATAGTGGCGCACTCCGATGCGATAGTGACGCGGCACCGCGCGAATCGGATAGGCGCGCGGGGCCGGGGGTGCGTCCGCCGTCGTCACGACCTCGACCTCGTGGCCCCGGCTGCGCAAGAACTCCGCCACGTCGGGCGCGTGGCTGGCGGGCCCGCCCACGTCGGGCGGCCAGATCCCGGACACGATCAACACCCTCATGGCAGAACCGCCTCGACTGGTTGCGGGGCGGCAGCACCCTGGCTCGCCGGTTCGCGCCGGATCCGAAGAAAGAGAACCGTCCAGACCACGATGAACGCCACAGTGGAAGCGAGAACGGCGCCTGCGGCACCCGTCGCGCCCCAGGCCGCACCGAGTACGACGACGAGCGGAATGAGGACGAGCGTCTCGATTCCGTGTGCCCAGATGCGCAGCTTCGGACGCCCGATCGAGACCGGAAAGCTTTTCGTCCAGCCGAAGACGAACTGCAGCGCGCCCGCGACGACGATCAGCCGCAGCGCGTCCGTCGCGCCGACGTTCTTGGAGGTGAAGAGCAGGCGGACGAGGTCCGGGGCAAGCCACAGCAACAGCGGTACGGCGAGCAGGACTCCGGCAGCGGCGCCGAGCGAGTAACGACGAACGCCGGCGAACACGGCCGCGCGAGTGCCTCGTTCCCAGGCCCGGGTCTGCTCGGTCAGCAAAACCAGACGCGCGGGCGCCGAGAGCGCGGCGAACCCTTGTTGCGGCGCCTGCGCAACGCGGAAGTACCCGACCTGGCTCGGCGACGAGACGACACCGAGAAGCAACGGGCTCAGCGTGCTCCGCAGCGCGACGACACCGGTGGCCAGGCTGGACTGGAGAACGAAGCGGGCGATCTCAGGACGCTCCTCGCCGATCGGGACGGCGGGAACACGGGGATTGCGTCTGAAAGCCGCCCAGCCGGCTGCGAGCACCGCCGCGGTCGCCAGGAGCTGCGCCACCACGATTGCCGCGATCGTCTGCGTGAGCCCGTAGCCTGTGCCGATCGCGATCGCGCCGAGCCGCAGCGCCATCGAGAGAAAGAGGAAGAATGCGCGGATGTCGTAGCGGCCGCGAAGAATGAGAGCGACTCCGCCGACGTTCTCCGGCGCCTGCGCGAGGGGCAGGACGGACGCGATCAGCATCGGCTTCAGCAGGCGGTCGTCGCCGAAGAGTGCATGCGCCGCCGGTGCCAGTGCAAGCAGACACACTCCGGCCAACACTCCGCCGGCCAGCTTCAGCTGCAACGCTCGACTGAAGAGGCGCCTCAACCGTCCCCAGTCGTCGCGCTCCTGGAAGCGGAACCCGTACTTGACCAACGCCTCCTCGATCGTCAGGTCGAGCAGTGTCTGGAAGAACCCGGTGGCTGCGATGACGATTGCGTAGAGACCGAGCACACGCGTCGTGAACGCGTGAGCCGCGATCACCGTCCCGAAGAAACCAAGGACGACCGAGGCATAGATCCCAGCGGCTGCCGCCGACCGGCGCCAGAAGAGCCGCGAGCGCATTAGAACGAACATTCTAGGGAGGGCAATACCTAGACTCGCTCCATGGCCGTGGCGGAGACCCTGACGCTGAGGGCGCGGTCGATGGCGCGGGCGGGAATCGGCCCAGGTGCCGCCGCGCTCTCGCTCGCCGTCCCGTTCCTCTTCCTGCACATCAAATACCAGCCCGGCGTGCGAGTGCCGCTCGGGTCCACGCACCTCGGGCTCGAGCTGTCGGATGCGGCGGTGGTGGTAGTCGGCCTCCTCGCCCTACGAGAGGGAGTGCGTGCCGGATTCGCGCCCCTTCGTCCCGCGCTGCCACTGTGGATCGCGTCGGTGGCGTTGATCCTGTGGATCTTCATCCGCTCGGGCTCGCTCGTGCACCTCGTCACGGCGGCGAAGTTCTCGGAGTACGCGTTGCTTGCGTTCTCGGCCCCGTTGATCTTGAGGCGACGCACAGACTGGGAGCTGGTTGCTGCGGCCACCGTCGCGTGGAGCGTCGTGGCGACCTGCTTCGGCTTGCTGCAATTCCTGGGCGTCCACATGGCCGACGCATGGGCGGCAGGACGGCGACAGCCGTCGTTTCTCGGCCATTCGGACTTCGCAGCACTCTCCGCGCTGGCACTCGGCATCGGGCTCGCCGCCGTGCTCCTTGCGAGCAGGCGCGTCGGCTGGGCGGGCGTCGCAAGCGGCGGACTGGGACTCATCCTGTCCGGCGCAACCGCCGGACTGATCGGAATCGCGGCCGGAACGGCGGCGTTCCTCTACGCCGTCTCTCGCCGGCGAAGGCTCGCGGTTCGTGACGTCGCGGTGAGCGGCGTCGTCGCCGTCGTCGTCGCAGCGGGCGTGCTCGTCCTCCGCGCCGGAGATTTCGAGCACTTCCTCCGTTTCGTTCATCTCAAGGGACGCGAGACTCAGACGGCGAACATCCAGACGTACTCGCACCACGCGCTGCTCGCCTACATCGGTTACCGCATCTGGCGTGACCACCCGCTCGTCGGTGCGGGCTGGCAGGCATCGACGAATCCTGGCGTCGTCGATCCGCAACTGCCTGCCGCGCGCAAGAAGTTCCCGGACGTCTCCCCGCTCGCCTTTCCGACCCGAGACCACGAGTGGGGCATCCAGAACGCCTACGTTCAGGCCGCGGCGGACCTCGGCCTGATCGGTCTCGTCATCTGGCTCGCCCCGTTTGCCTTGGCGCTTGTGCTCGCCTTCCGCGCGAATGCGCCGCCCGGCGCCGTGGCCGCCTTCACGATCCTGTCGGCGATGGGGATCTGGGGCGGCCAGGGCCTCGTGGCCGGAATCCCCCTGGATGCCGCGACCTGGCTTGGCTTCGGCCTGGCGGCCACGGCAGTTGCGCAGAGGAGTCAGGCGGCTCCTCAGGGAAAATGGCCGAGATGAAGGTTTTGGTGACAGGCGGGGCCGGATTCATCGGCTCGAATCTCGTCAAGGCTCTCGTCGAGCGTGGCGACCACGTCCGCGTGCTCGACAACTTCTCGACCGGCAGCCGGGCCAACCTCGAGGGCCTCGACGTCGAGGTCGTGGAGGGAGAGCTCCGCTCCTACGAGCGCGTGCACGCGGCAATGCGCGGCGTCGAGGTCGTCTACCACCTCGGCGCGCTCGGATCCGTGCCGCGCTCCCTGCAGGACCCGCTCACGTCGAACGCCGTGAACGTCGAGGGCACGCTCAACGTCCTCCTCGCCGCGCGCGACGAAGGCGTGCGGCGTGTGATCTTCTCGTCGTCCACCTCCGTCTACGGAACGACGCGGGAGCTGCCCACCCCGGAGTCGACTCCGCTCGACCCGATCTCGCCGTACGGCGTCACGAAGCTCGCGGCCGAGCGCTACTGCATCAGCTTCGCCCGCGTGTACGACTCCTTCGAGACCGTCGTCCTCAGATACTTCAACGTGTTCGGGCCGCGGCAGAGCCCCTATTCGCAGTACGCCGCCGCCGTACCGCTCTTCATCGCGGCGATCGACCAGGGGGAGCGGGTCACGATCTACGGCGACGGCGAGCAGTCGCGTGACTTCACATATGTGGGCAACGTCGTCGATGCGACGATGCGGGCTGCCGATGCAAGCGGCGTGAGCGGTCGCACGTTCAATGTCGCCGCAGGCTCGCCCGCGAGCGTGAATCACGTCGCGGAGACGATCGGCGTCATTCTCGGCAAACCGGTCGAGAGGCAATTCGAGCCGCCGCGCGCGGGAGACATTCGCGACTCCTGGGCGGACATCTCCGCTGCGCGCGAGCTGCTCGGCTACGAGCCCCGCATCGACCTCGCCGCAGGGCTGGAACGCACGGCCGAGGCGATCGTTGCCCGAGTCTGATCAGCGGGTCCACATCCTCCGCGTCATCGCCCGGCTCAACATGGGTGGGCCTGCGCTCCACGTCGCGTACCTGACGGAGGGCCTGAGGAAGCGCGGCTACGACACGACACTGGTCGCAGGCTCGCTCGCACGCGGAGAGGACTCGATGGCCTTCGTGGCGGATGCACACGGCGTCGAGGTCGTGCGGATCGACGAGCTCGGCCGCGAGATCTCCCCACTCCGCGACCTGATGGCGACGATCCGGCTCGCCCGCCTGATCAGAAAGGAGCGTCCGCAGATCCTGCACACCCACACGGCGAAGGCGGGCACGGTCGGTCGTGTCGCCGCAATGCTCGCCGGCTCGCGGAAGCCGCCGATCGTCGTCCACACGTTCCACGGGCACGTGCTGCGCGGGTACTTCGGGCCCGTGCGCTCGCTGCTCTTTCGGATGCTCGAACGCTGGTTGGCCGCACACACGACAGCGCTGATCGCAGTGAGCCCTCAGGTCCGCGACGACCTGGTCGCCCTGGGGATCGCTCCCCGCGACCGCTTCGTCGTCATCCGCCTGGGCATCGAGCTGGACGAGCGAGTGGCTCCCGAGCAGAACGGCCGCGACGAGAGCCGTCGCTATCTCGGCATTCCCGGCGATCGCTTCGCCGTCGGCTGGATCGGCCGCATGACGGCCGTGAAGCGGACGGACGACGTGCTGATCGCCTTCAAGCGCCTACGCGACGGCGGAATCGACGCGGTGCTCTGCATGGTCGGCGACGGCCCCGACCGCCCTCAGCTGGAGCAGCGCGCGCACGAGCTCGGCGTCGCGCGCGAAACGCTCTTCCTCGGCTACCAGGAGGACGTGGCTCAGTTCTACGCAGCCTTCGACGCCCTTGTCCTTCCGTCGAGCAACGAGGGGACTCCCGTGAGCGTCATCGAGGCCCTTGCCGCCGAGCGGCCGGTCGTGGCCACGCGCGTCGGCGGCGTCCCCGACGTCGTCCGCGACGGCGAGGACGGCTTTCTGGTCGACGCAGGGGCGACAGACGAGCTCGCCGACCGGCTGACACGCCTCGCCCGAGATCCCGCGCTCCGGGCGCGGATGGGAAGACACGGCCGTGACCGCGTCGTGCCGCGCTACGCCGTGGAGCGGCTCGTCGCCGACGTCGACGAGCTCTACAGGTCGCTGCTCAGTGGGGCAAACGTGCGAAAACGCTGAACGCAGGCTTCTTCTTGCCCGACGCCGTGATCAGGCCGGACTGCCAGCCGACGTTGAGATTCGTATCGTCGCGAAGCATGAACCACACCATCAGGTCGATGCGTGGATTCGCGCGGGCAATCGCGAACGACTGGCGCACGTACGCCGCCTGCCGCGCGTACGAAACGCCGAAGATCTGATCGGGCGGCGTCTGCCAACCGTACTCCGTGATCCAGATCCGCTTCTTGCCCCAGAGCTTGTTGACGAGGGCAATCAACGTATTCATGTTCCCGAGCGTCACGGCCGATCCGCCGGGCCGCGAAGCCGGCGTCTCGCTCGGCTTCCCGTAGTACGGATTGTGGGCGTACGCGTCGAGGTTCCGCAGCCCTGCCGCCTTGGTCAACCGCATGAACGTGAGCGGCGAGAGGGACGGCCGGCTGGTATTCGGAGCGTTGTTGCCGCGCGGCCCGGTCACGCCGCAGGCGACCTTCTCGCCGGCGAAGTTGGTGAAGTGAACGCCCTCCCAGATCGCCGTGCAGATGCGCGCATAGGAGCGAGGACTGACGAAGCGGCCGCCGGAGACCTGCTGGAGCCAGTTTGGATTGGCCGGCTCGTTCCAGGCCGTCCAGTACTTCACGGCCGGCAGATAGACCTCGTCGAACTGGTCGGTGTTCGCTATGTAGCGGCCGCCGTAGCGCGTGGCGGCTGCGTACGCGAAGTTCCGTAGGTCCGTGTAGTTGCTCGGTGGGACGTTGCGCGCAGCGCCGCCGTTCGCCCAGGAGGGCGTGTACAGGATCGTGAGCATCACCTGCATCCCGTACTGCGCCGAATAGCGAATGGCGCGGTCGTAGAGGTCCCAGTCGTACGCGGGGTCGGCCGGATCCTGCGCATGGGCCGGGCGCCTCTTGGCGACGTCGTTCCAGTTCAGGTTGATGCGGACGATCTGCGTGCGGAGCTGCTTCAAGGTCGGGAACGTGAACGTGGGATTGCCGTGCAGCGTCATCGCGTCGTCCTGGATGCCGACCAGCATGTGCGCCTTGGCCGACGCCACGGGCACGCACAGACCTGCAGCGACGAAAACGATCGCCGCCGCGACCCCGATGCGCCTAGGCAACGACCGGCTCCCGTCCGAAGCTCGGCAGCATGCGGCGCAGCCCTTCCTCGAGCTGGATCTGCGGCTCCCACCCGAGTAGCTGGCGCGCCCGGGTGATGTCCGGCTGGCGGACCTGAGGATCGTCGACCGGCAGCGCCTCGAAGACGACCTCGCTCTTCGAGCCGGTGATGCGGAGGACGATCTCGGCCAGTTCGTTGAGCGTGAACTCGCCGGGATTGCCGAGGTTCACGGGCAGGTGCTCACCGGACTCGGCCAGCAGGACAAGGCCGCGAATCAGGTCGTCCACGTAGCAGAAGCTGCGCGTCTGGCTGCCGTCCCCGAACACGGTCAGTGGTTTGCCCTCGAGCGCCTGTCTGACAAACGTCGGAACCGCACGACCGTCGCTCGGGCGCATCCGCGGGCCGTAGGTGTTGAAGATCCGGGCGATCGAGGTGTCGAGGCCCTGCTGCGTGTGGTAGGCCATCGACATCGCCTCGGCGTAGCGCTTGGCCTCATCGTAGACCCCGCGCGGGCCGATCGGGTTGACGTTGCCCCAGTAGGTCTCGGGTTGAGGATGCACCTGGGGGTCGCCGTAGACCTCGCTCGTCGAGGCGAGCAGGAAGCGCGCGCGCTTGAACTTCGCGAGGCCGAGGGCGTTGTGCGTTCCGTACGAGCCCACCTTCAGCGAGTGCAGCGGCATGCGCAGGTAGTCGATGGGGCTGGCCAGAGCGGCGAGGTGATAGACGGCATCGACCGGCTCGTCGATCTCGAGATGAAGCGTCACGTCCTGGTTGATGAAGAGGAAGTTGTCGCCCCGCAGGTGCTCGACGTTCTGCAGCGACCCCGTGTCCAGGTTGTCCACGCAGACGACGCGGTAGTCCTTGGAGATGAGGTGATCGCAGAGGTGGGAGCCGAGGAACCCGGCTCCGCCGGTCACAACCGCGGTGGGCATCGGCGGGATGCTACCGGGGCGTCCGACAGGAGGCGTCAGGCTTTACCAGGGCTTTACACGTCTCGCGTCGGCCAATTTGAGCGCCGATTGACCAAGCTTTTGAGACAAAGCGTAACCCCGCCGAAAGCCGCGCGACCTCTCTCCGGCGCCGACCACTCGAGGACCCGCCACCCAGGGCCGACTTCGTTAGGAGCTGGCGGTCATGTAGCAGAGAGACGAATGTGGCGCGTAATGTCGTAATCGAAGAGATAGACCGTCAAGGGCCCGAGGCGATACGTCGCCGTCGCTCCCGCGACAAAACCCGGCGCTGCGGCGATGAATCGGTTGCTCGCATCGAGGATCAGGAACGTCGGACCGGGGTGTGGCTCGTACCACGAGCGGATTGTGAAGAAGTTGTAGGGGCAGAGCCGCGCAGCGCAGCGTTGAACTGGTGCGATGAGCAGACGCATACCACTCTGCCAGGTGATGTTCTGCGCGTCCCAGTAGCCGGCGTAGCCACGCGTCATGCCTTTCCGCTCGAGCAGGCGGACAAGCGGTGGCTCGTAGGTGCGGAGCGGGTTGCTTGCATAGATCTGCGCATGCCCGTTGGCGATGCCGGCGATGTTGATCGCGCCGACCGTTGCGACCGCGAGCGCAACCGCGAACTGCCCACGCCTTGACTTCGCAGCGAGTAGCGCGACACCTGCCGCCCCTGCAAGCACGAGTGTGAGCAAGTAGTTGGCGCTGTCCGGCCCGAGTGCAGCGGCGTTTGGGGTAATCACGAAGATGATCCCCAAGAGAATGGTTGCGCTACCCCAGTAGCATGCGTACGCGCGCGTTGTCGGCTCGGCGCGACGGACTGTCAGCTTGACGGCCGCGACAACGGGTGCGACGACCGCAGAGAGCACGAGCAGGGCGAGGAGTGCTCGCAGCGGCTCCTGCGGGTAGCCGCCCGGAAGCGCATAGTTAGCACCGCCGAGGAGAGCGACCATGCGCCCGAGGTGCACCGTGTTCGCGGGGAGGTCGTGGAGCGGCGCGAGGCCGACGCTGAGACCGATCACGTGATAGCCCAGGCCGTGCATGAGCAGATTCGTCGCGACCGCGGACACCGTGCTCACGGCCAGTGTGATGGCTGCGCGGAGAGCGACGTCGATGCGTCTCGTTGTCCGCGCGAGGAGAGCAGCAGCGATCGCGAATGGGACGATCCCGGCGATCCAGAGCAGTGGATCGGAGGCAGCGTTCGCGCCTGCGAGCAGGCCAACAGCCAATGCCAGAGGCCACGACCGCGTCCGCGTGAGCAACAGGAGGGCACCGCCGAGGACGGCGGCGGTGAACGAATTCGTGACATGCAAGGCGACCGTCATCAGGGAGCGGAGCGCGAAAGGCCCCACGACGAGCGCGGCTGCAGCAGCCGTCGGTCCCGCCCATCTGCCGGCCACTCGCGTCATAGACCACCCGAGCAGCACCGCAGCCGTAACTGCGAAGGCGTAGCCTGTCGCCTCCCAGAGCTGCGCGTGCCACGGCAGAGTTCGGGTCGCAAGCAGCCACCAGAGCGACGTCCACTCCCCGTAGTGCGGGATGTAGACGGGGCCGCTGCCGCGGAGGCGCTCCGCGAGTACTAGCGGGCCCGAGGCATCGGTGTCCCATCCGACATCACGGACGAGCTCGGGACCAAGCACTGCCACAGTAGCGAGGTACGCGGCGGCAGCGAGCGCTGGCAGCCATCGCATCACGATGATGAGCCGGTGGACCGCCGCTTTGTCGAGCGTTAGCACAGGCAGGCGGCCTCAGCGCAAATCCTTGTGAGATTCCAGATCGAACCACATCGCAAAGAGCGTGAACTGCGACCCGAAGATGAATAAGAGGGCGACGAGCACCGCCTTCCCACTTGGACCGCCTTGCCCATGATCCGTAAGCGCACCGCAGGCCAACGGGGGTTCTAGCGTGAACTCTCAGCGACGTACCAGGCGCGAATGCGCGAGTGGGCCGCGATGAAACGATCGAACGCTGGGTCGCTGACCGCAAGGCCGCGCCGCAACGCGTCCGGGGTCTCGTAGAAGGTCCCCTGCCAGACGACGCCGCGACGGTAGAGGACGATCGGTGTGCCGGCCTGAGGACGGTGGAATGTCCAAACCGGACGCAGGGTGCCGACGCCGGCGTCAGGCGGAAGAGGCGTGCCGTTCTCCACGATGTAATCCGCCGACGCTTCGGGCCCAGACTGGCCGGGCTGGCCACGCACGATTTGAATGCGGCCGTCGGTTCGCAGCAGCAAGGGCAAGGCCTCCGTTTGGCCAGCGTACGAGGCGACCACGATTGGGCCGTTCGTCGCACGTAGGCGCAACTCCGCGGCCAGCTGTGGCCAGCCGGTTCCTGCCCCCCAACCGGTCGCGTACTCGCCCCTGCTGCTTCCCGGGTAGGGGGCGGTCGAGGGATTGGCAAGCACACGAGCATCGAGGACCAGAGCTGTCGAAACGACAACGAGTGCGACGCCCGCAGTGATCCACTTCGTCTGGTGTGACCGTCGCGTCGCCTGCGCGAGAACCTGCCCACCGCGTACGACTCCATACCCGGCAAATAGCGCGATAAGCGGTGACATCGGGACCAGATACCGCGTGAACGCACCGGGCAGGAAGATCAAATCGACGAACAGCGGAGCGAGAAGCCAGAGCAGGAAGATCGAGGCCAGTCGGACGTTTCGGCGGAACGCGAAGATGACGCCGACTACCACTGCGAGCGCGATCGGCACTGTTACGTAGCCGACTAGCTCCGGCCGGTAGGTAGGCCACGTTTCCTGGATCCAACGCCACGGATGCGCAACACCGTCGCCGAAGCTACGCACGATGCCCAACGACTCACGCGCCCTGGGATAGTCGTCCCAGAGCTCGCTCAGCGTGAGCACCAGGTAGACGATCGCGGTTAGCGCCAGGCTGGTGCCGGCACAGCCGATCCAGGACAGCAGCCGACGCCCAAGGCGGTCGCCTTTCCAGTCGAAGGCGAGCAGCGAAGCAGGCAGCAAGACGAGCGCGAACATGCCTGTCTCCTTCGTCAATAGCGCCGCTCCCATCGTGAGCCCGAGCAACAGGCCTGTTACGACCTGCGGTCGCTCCGCCAGACGGACCTGAAGGTAGAGAGCAACGGCGAGCAGCGCCGTCACCAAGGGCTCCATTACTCCGATCACGTCGTGAACGAATGCCAGCGGGAGAACCGCATAGAACATGGCGGCAGTAAGAGCGGCGGGACGCCCGCCCAGGCGGCCGGCGAGCAGTGCGGCGATCACCATCGTCCCAAGGCCGGCAAGGATCGAGACGATCCTCACCGCGTCGAGCGGACCGATGCCGGCGAATACAAGTCCCGCCCCAAGCCAGGACAGCAGTGGCAGCTTCCCGTACGCCAGGGCCACGAAGCGGTCGTTGACGCTGTCGTGCACCCGGAGCGCCCACGAGGCATAGGCGGCCTCGTCGATGAAGCCCGGAAAGCGCCGCAGGAGTGCAAGGCGAGTCGAGGCGTAGAACACCCCGACGAGAGCGAACGGGAGGATCCAGACGACCCGGGAAGAGAGGCCCTCCCTCAGCCGGGATGCGACGCGCCCGCGGCTGACGGTGTTGACGCCGATCCCCACCCTGACGGATGCTACTGACTGCCCCCGCTGGCGCCTGACGCCCCCAGCCAGTCACATTGTCTCGTGCCGTGGCCGCCGCCGGGCGTACTACGGCTAGCGCAGATCCTTGTTCGACTCCATATCGAACCACATGGCGAAAAGCGTGAATTGGGAGCCGAAGATCAGCAGGAGCGCGACGAGCACTACAGTGCCGACTGAGACGGCGTTGCCCATGAGCCGCAGAACGACCTCCGCGGTTCCGAGCCCGAGACCCAGCAGCGTCATCAGGAAGCCGAAGGCGTAGAAGAAGACGAGCGGGTGAAAGTCCCGGATCACGTACTTCTCGCGCATCCGCCAGAAGAAGCCCTTCACGAGCAACCACGAGATCCTCGGGATGACCTTCCGGATCTTGATCCCCGACTGCTCGCCGACGCCGTAGACAGGACGTGACGGGATGTCGCGCACCCGTGCGTTCCACACGTTCAGATGAACGAGCATGTCGTTCGGCATGCCGTAGCCGGGGTAGATGCGATCCAGGTCGAGCTGTTCCAGAATCTCCCTGCTGGCCGCTGTATACCCAGACTGCGAATCGGCGATGTGCCAGTACCCGGACGCGATCTTCGTCAGAAGCGAGAGCACGGCATTGCCCAGGTAGCGCGAGCGAGGAATGACGCGCCATGCCTCTCCGGAGATGAGGCGGTTCGCTTTCGCGTAGTCGAGCTCCCCTCGGGCAACGGGTAGAGCGATCTTCTTCAGGTCGGTCGGATCCATCTGATTGTCGGCGGCCATCACGCAGACGACGTCGACCCCCTCGGCAAGCGCACGCTGGTACCCGGTCACGATCGCCGCACCCACCCCTGAGTTGCGTTGATGCGTCACGACCTCGACGCGCGGATCGCCCGTGCCGCGGGCTGCTGCTGCAGTCCCGTCGCGCGACGCGTCGTCGACGACGAAGATCCGATCGACGAAGTCGGGAACGCCCTGGATCGTCGTCGCGACGAGCGCCTCCTCGTCGTAGGCGGGAACGACCACCGCCACGGTCCTGTCCTCCAGCATCAGCGCGCGCGGCGGCGCATGAGCGGCTCCCACAGCAATGCTGCGAGCAGTCCGATCAGCAGCCCGAGGAACGCCGCCACGACGACCGAGTTCCTGCGGCTGCGTGCCGTCGTCTTCACCGCGGCCGCGCGCGTGAGCACTGCCGGCCGCTCGACCTCCTGCGCCTGGATGAGCAGCTGCTTCGCCTGCAGCTGGTCGTCGAGGACGTCGCCGAGATGGAGCGCGAACACGGCCTTCGCGGTCGCGTCCGACGCACTTCGCTCCTGGCGCTGGATTGCGTCGACCTGCTGTTGGTCGGCCGCTATGCGTTCTTCCAGGCCCGCGATCTTCTTGTCGGCGAACGGCGACAACCGTTCGACCACGATCCCGGCAAGCGTGTTTGCCGCCACCTGCGCCTTCCGTCGAGTGGAAGCCTGCACGGTGAGCCGCACGAGCGGGTTGGCGGTCACCCGCAGCGTGCTCGCACCGGCACCGGTGGAGATGGTCTTGGTCGAGACGCTGCCTCTCAGGTCGTCGGGGCGCATTCCCGCCGCGGCTGCGGCCTGCGCGATCGAGTCCTGCGCGTGCGCGATCGTGCCGACCGTGGCGGGATTCGCCTGCGGCCCCTGGAGCAGGTTGCCGCCGATGATGCTGTACGACGCGCCGAGGTAGACGGTGGAGCTCGCGTTCCAGACCTGGTTGCCCCCCAGCGAGACGAGGTAGCCGAGCACCGCGCCGACGAGGAGCCCGACGAGGGGGAGCCACCAGTGCGAGACGATCGCGCTCCAGTAGCGGCCGAGATCGACTTCTTGCTCGGCTTCGAGGTCGACGTCGCGGGTGCTCAAGGCGCGGCGACTCTAGCGGAGGCCCATTCCCACTGGGCTTGCAAACCGTCTTGCAACGAGGTCGTCGCGCGCCAGCCGAGGTCGCGCTCGATCCGGGCCACGTCGGCGGAAGTGCGCCTGACGTCTCCCGCCGCCGCCGGCCGTTCGACCAGGTCGAGCGTCCGACCCGACACCCGTTCAAGCGTCGCGATCGCCTCGCGCATCGTCGCCTCCTCCCCGCCGCCGACGTTGTAGACGGTGCCCGTCCGCCCGCGCTCCATCGCCGCAATCGTCGCCTCGACCCCGTCGCTGACGTAGGTGAACGAGCGTGACTGGAGCCCGTCACCGTACAGCTCGAACGACGAACCCCGCGCCAGCGCGCCGACGATGCGGGCGAGGGCCATGTCGGGACGCTGGCGCGGCCCGTAGAACGTGAAGTAGCGCAGGACGACCGCGTCGAGCCCAAAGCCTTGCGAGTAGGCGTACGCGAGCTGCTCGCAGCCAAGCTTCGTGATTCCGTACGGGGAGATCGGACGCGGCTCGCTCTCCTCGGGTGTCGGGTACCGCTCCGCATCGCCGTAGATCGACGACGACGACGCGAAGACGACCCGTGTGCCGGCGGCGGCGGCTGCCTCGAAGACTCTTCGGCTCGCCAGCAGGTTCCGGCGCACGTACTCCTCGAAGACGTCGCCGAAGCTGCGCACACCCGGTTGCCCGGCGAGGTGGAAGACGCCGTCGACACCGGCAAGGTCGAGAGTCTCCTCTGCGAGATCGAGGCGTGCGACCTCGAGGCCGGCCGCGTTCTCTTCCTTCAGGGCCGCGTCGTAGTAGTCGGTGAAGCAGTCGACGGCGACGATGTCGTGACCGCCGTCCAGCAATCTCTCCGCGAGCTGCGAGCCGATGAATCCAGCCGCTCCGGTGACTACAAACTTCATTCGGCGGGTGCGAGCGGCTTCAGCGTCCCGTCGCCGTTCGGCGTGAGGCTGAGATCGGAGAAGAAGCGCGTCATGACGATGCCCTCACGGAAGTCGCCGAGGCGTGGCTCGGGATGCTCGCCGCGCGCAAGGGCGAGCGCAAGCTCCGGATAGCGTCCGCCCGCCGCAAGCGGCAACGGGAACCCGCCGCCGAACCGTGTGTTGATGTCGGTGAGGAAGTGCGCCCCGTCGGTCTCGCGAAAGCATTGGATGTTCGCCGGTCCGACGAGCTCGAGCTTCTCGGCGACGTCCCGTGCGAGCTCGATCAATCGTTCGTCGCGAATGGTCATTCCCTTGATCGACTCGCCGCCCTTCGACTCGATCATCGTGCGGGGGATCGCATTGAGGCAGCGGCCTTCCAGATCGCAGAACACGTCGATCGAGAACTCCTCCCCGCCGAGACACACCTGCACGATCGAATCGACGGGCGTGTAGCCGAGGAAGAAGCCGAGCTGCGCGCCGTCGGCGGCGCGATAGATGTGCCGGGAGCCGAAGCCGTGGCGCGCCTTCACGAGCAGCGGAAACGTCGCGTCGTCGGGCACGCCGTTCGGGAGCCACGTCGGCGGCGACGCGATCCCACGCTCCTCGAACAGAAGGTGCGCCAGGTACTTGTCGCCGAGTCGCTCGACAATCTCCGCCTCCGGGAGCAGAACCACCGCACCGAGCTCGTCGCGCGAGCGTGCGAGCGTGACCTGGTCGAGATCGGTCAACGGCACGATCAGGCGCACGTCGTGCTGCTCGACGAGCGCCCGCAGCGCCGGAACGTAATCCGGGTCGTCGATCCTCGGCACGAGGGCGTGCTCGTCCGCGTGGTAGAGCGCGGGCGCAAGTGGATTGGCGTCCGCCGCCACGGTCGTGGCGCCCGCGCGGTGGAACGCGCCCACGATGTCCACGCGTTGCCCGGCACACGTGAAGAGAACGGCCGTCACGGCGGTCAGTACAGCAGGAACGGCAGGCTTGCGAGCGCCGAGGCGGCCAGGATTGCGACCACGACGAGGCGCAGGCGACCCGGCAGCCTGTCCACGGCATACCCGAAGGCGAGCGCCCAGGCCGGTGCGGTCGTGAGCATGTAGCTCGCCTTCAGCACATCACCGTCAGGGGTCGGATAGCTGATCGTGAAATAGAGGTAGCCCAGGATTCCCAGACCCGGCAGCAGGGCCGCCGGCAGCCGCGCGAAATCCCGCCGGGAACGCGCCAGCAACACCGCCCAGCCAACGATTGCGAGCAAAGTCGGGAGGAAGCCGAGGATGCTCTGGCTCTCCCGGCTTCCACGCCAGACGCCGAAGTAGTCCCCCCAAACCTCGCTGTACGTCGTCGGAATCGCTTCGTTGAGAAAGTGCGGCCGGATCGGATCCGTGATGACGGCGGGAAGCCCGAGACCGACGTAGAAGCGGGCGGGACGCCGGTTCCAGATCGCCTCGTGCTTCGTCGGCCGATCGAAGACGGGATTGCCGTACTCGATCGCCTGCCGGACGTACCACGGCGCCGCGAGGACGGCGGTTGCCGCAACGATCACCAGCAACGGTCTCCAGGCGCGCGCCGCTGCAAAGCCCAGCACGACGGCGGCGAAGGTCCACAGTGAGAAGGCGCGCACCAGCTGCGCCATTCCCAGCGCCGCCCCCGTTGCGACTGCCAGCTGCCAGCGGTAGTCGTAACGCCCGAGCATGCGCGACGCGAGGAGCAACGCAACCGCGCACAGGAGCATCGACAGCGGCTCCGGATGGAACATCGCACCGACGCGCAAGACGACCGGTAGGAAGCAGAAGAACGCGAGTGCGGAGAGCTGCAGCCACGGACGCCGCGGAAAGAGCTCGCGCGCGAGTAGCCACAGCACAACGGCCGTCGCGAGGAGCACGAACCAGTTCAGCACCTGCCCGAGCTTGTGCGGGTCTCCGGGATGAACGTGCTCGCCGACGACCGTCGCGGCACCGGCGAGGGCATAGAACACGGGCGGCGTGTAGTACTCGCTGCGCGACTCCGGCCCCGGGATCTGGCCGTGGTGGATCAGCAGGTCGGCGTACTCGCGGTGCTGGCGCACGTCGTAGCCGGCACCGCTCGGATATGCGTAGACGTTCCAGCCGGCGACGAGCGCGAGAGCCGCGACGAGCGCGGCCGCGGCGAAGCTAGGACGCAAGTCCCAGCAGCAGGTCGCGGTAGCGCCGCACGGCGACCGAGCGGTCGGCTTCTCGCTCGACCCATTCGCGCCCAAGCGCGCCCATCGCCTCCAGGTCGTACTTCCCGTCGTGCGCGTCGCGAAGCGCACGGGCGAGCAGCTCCGGTCTTCCGGGCGGAACGACGATGCCGCAACCGGCCTCGCTGACGAGCTGTGCGGTCTCGCTCTCGGCATCCGCCGCGACGATCACCGGTCGGCTGACGGCGAGGATCCCGTACAAGCGGCTGGGAACGACATAACCGGCGAGGCCGGCGGCGAGCCCGACGACGTGCACGTCTGCGGCCGACAGCGACTGAGGCAAGACCGCGCGCGACTGGTAGTAGAGGAACTGCACCTGGTCGACCTCGAGCAGTCCCGCAAGCGCGACGAGCTCGGCGTGACGCGCCCCCATGCCGATGATCATGATCAGGAGATCGTCGAGGTCACGCAGAAACGTCCCGGCGCGAATGAGCGAGTCGAGATCCTGCGCATGTCCGACGTTGCCCGAGTGCATGACGACGAACTTCTCGTCGACGCCCCAGCTTCGTGACCAGTGATTCGACTTGTCGAGCGGGCTCAGGCGAGTCGTATCGATCCAGTTCGGAATGACGAGCATGCGTTCCGCCGGCGCGCCCTTTTCCTCGAGGCGTCGGCGCATCGTGTCGCCGATCGCGACGATCCTTTCGGCCCGGCGCAGGTAGAGGCCGACGAGGCCGCGCAAGAGACTCATGACCACTGGATTCTCGAGTCGTTTCAGCTGAACGGCGATCTCGGGGAAGACGTCCTGGCTGATGACGACGAGCGGTGCGCGGAAGCGGCGCGCTACGAGCAGGGCGACGTTCGCGACGATCGGCGGGTCGGTCATGCAGAGAACGACGTCTGGCCGCCGCCCGCGCAGACCGCGGAGCAGCGCACTCGTCAGGTAGGTCGCATAGTTGGACGCACGCGCGAAGAGCTTCGAGCGCTCGAACGACGTCGACGGAACCCGGAGGATCTCGACGCCATTACGGAAGCTGCGGTGTGGCTGCGCCTCCTGTCCATGCAACTGGCCGGTGACGACCTTGACGTCCAGATCCTCCGAAAGCGCCTCGCAGAGCTCCGTCAAGAGCTGGGCCGTCGCCTCGATACCCGGCCAGTAGTACTGGTTCAGGACGAGCAGACGCGGCTTGCGGCGGCCGGACATTCAGGCAAGGCTAGTACCGGTGAACGAACCCCGGCTCCGCATCCTCTTCGCCGCACCGGTGTGGGCGCCCTCGCGCGCGTTCGGCGGTCCGGTCGTCGCCGCCGGCGAGCTTGTCCGTCGGCTGGTCTCGCGAGGCAACGACGTCGACGTCGTCACGACGACGATCGTCGACCTCCATCGGCGCCCGGCCCTTCGATCCTCGGTCGGCGTCGTCGACCGCGCCACCGTCCACTATCTCTCGACACCGCTTCGCTACCGCTGGATGGGCATAACGCCGACGCTGCCCGCCGCACTTGCCCGGGTGAACCGGCCCGACGTCGTGCACATCTTCGGCTTCCGTGACCCGGTGACGACCGGGGTCGCTGCGTGGTGCCGCGTTGCTCGTATCCCCTACGTCTTCGAGCCGCTCGGGATGTTCGAACCTCGCCTGCGGAAAGTGTTGCTGAAGCGGGCGCTCGACGCGACGCTGTATCGAGGAGTCGCCCGAGGAGCTGCCGCCGTGGTGGTGGCCTCGCAGCGAGAGGCCGACGGAGTCGTTGCCTCGGGCGTCCTGGCCGAGAAGGTACGTGTGCGGGGCAACGGATTTCCCGAGCCTTCGGGCGCGGAGGCGAACGGCGACCTCCGTTCGCGCCTCGGCATTGCCGGCAACGCCCCGGTCATTCTCTACGTCGGGCGGATCGCGGCAGGCAAAGGCATCGAGCACCTGCTCGAGGCCGCGCGCCGGCTCACCGGAGCGCATCTCGTCATCTCAGGGCCGGACGACCGCCACGGGACGTCCGCGCTCGTCGAGCGAGCCCAAGAAGACGCGGCCACCGCCGGGAGGATCCACACGCTTCCGCTGACGGACGAACCACCGCACGACCTGTATCCCCAGGCCGATGTGTTCGTACTCGCCTCAGCCGGGGAGAGCTTCGGCATCGTCGCGGCCGAGGCCGCCGCCGCCGGAACGCCCGTGATCGTCTCCGACCGCTGCGGCATCGCCAGCTTCTTCGAGGAAGGCGAGGCACTCATCGTCCCGTACGAGCGCGCCGCAGTCGTCGACGCTGTCAGCAGCGTCCTCGCTGATCCCGAGCTCCGCGCGCGGCTCGCGCGGGGCGGCATCGCTGCGGCGCGACGCACGTCTTGGGATCACGTCACCGATCTCCAAGAGGAGATCTATCGCGAGGTTGCTTCACGTACGGCCGAGACGAAGTTCTCGACCGACGGCTCGTAGCCCCAGTCGCGCACCAGGTCCCGCGAGCGCGCGCCCGCAGTGTGGCGCAGCTCAGTGTCGCTGGCCAGCTGCTCGAGTGCCGCGGCCGCGGCGCGCACATCCTCGGCCGGAATGACGAAGCCATTCGCCCCATCGCGGACGAGGTCGTGCGCGGCGCCGACGCGGTCGGAAAGGAGGAGCGGCAGTCCCGACGCGGCCGCCTCGTTGACGACGACCCCCCAGGTTTCGTTCAGCGAGAGCAGCGCGAAGACATCCGCTCGCGCGTACTCCTCGGCGAGTGCTTCCTGCGTCAGGTCGCCGAGCAGCGTGAGCGGTACCCCCAGCTCCCGCGCGAGCTCCGTCAGCTGCTGTGAGCCCGGGCCACCACCTGCGACGACGACTCGGATTCGCTGGTCGCCGGTCGTCGCCGCCGCTCGAATGAGCGTATGGAGCCCCTTCTCCGGCACGAGCCTCGCAACGCTCAGAACCACCACGTGCTCCGGCGCGAAGCCGCCGCGCGCACGCAGCTCGTCACGATTCGCGTGCAACCATCCGGCCCGCTTTCCCCAGGCGTCGACGTCGACGGTGTTCGCGAAGATCCGTACGTCGGCGGGCCGTGCGCCGCGTGCGACGACCGACTCCCGCGCTGCGTTCCCGACCACGAGAACGTTGGCCGCCTTCCGCACGAGTCTCGGAACGACCGCGCCCTTCACCGCCCGGCGCCAGCGTGCGCGTGGACCGAGGTCGTGGCTTTCGACCAGCAGGACGTAGGGGATTCCGTGCCCGCGCGACCAGGCGATCGCGGCTTGCGACGCGAACGTGCTCCAGCCCGAGATCACCACGACGTCGGGACTGAGGCGAGCGAGGGCGCGTCCGATCCCCGGGGTGATCGGATAGTCATGGCGGAGGAGCCCGTACAACCCGGGGAAGCGTCGGCCACGCAGGAACTCCGCCCGATGCTCCGGCTCCACCGACCAGGTGCGATCGGCGACTGTCTCCGCCGCATAGATCACGGTGAGATCGACCTCAGGCCGGGACGCGACGCGATCGAAGAGCGGTGAGCGGTACGGCGTCGGTTCTGGGGAGACGACGGCAACGCGGATCGCATCGCGCGGCTTGTTGAGCGTTTTCAGCCATGAGGTGGCTCGTTGACGCGCTTGGTGCGCGCGCAGGCGACGGTCCGCCCCGCGCAGAGCGAGCCGCGCCGGCTGCGAGAGGCCGAGCCCGAGCGCCTTGCGCGGCCGGCCTGCCGCAAGGAGCGTGCGGGCGGCCGCGCCGCGCACCTCGGCATCGACGCCGTGGTGACGCTCGAATGCCTCCAGCAGTCCGAGGTACGCATCGGCCGCCGCCGGAGTGATTTCTCGGCCGCTACCGAGGCCCCAGGCAAGTTCTGCCTCGTCGGCCGTGAGCCCAGGTGCAATCCGGTCGATCTCACGCATTGCGACCTGACGCTGGAACGACGCCTGGAGCGCGCCGCGCCGCAGCGAGGCTTGCCCGGGATGCACTCGCTTGAGCACGAGCGGCTCCGCGAGGTTCGCGCCAGCGAGGGCAGAAAGCAGCCGAGCCCAAAGCTCATAGTCCTCGCTCTCGAGGTACGACGGGTCGTACCGCAATTGAGCACGATCGACGCGCTTGCGATCGACGAGCACCGTCGGATGAAAGAACGGCGAGCCGAACAAGGCGAGCCAGCGGATGCCGGTCGCTCCCGAAGGGTTGCGGTGGAGCGTGCCCGGCCTGCCGGCAGCGTTGACATCGAGCACGGCCGAGCCGACAATCGCCGGCTGGTCGCGTCTCCCCAGCCGCTCGAGCTGGCGCTCGAGACGGTCGCGGAGAGCAACATCGTCGGCGTCGAGTCGGGCGACGTAGCGGCCGCCTGCCTGCGCCAGCCCTCGGTTCAGCGAGGACGCCAGCCCGGCCTGCTCGTCGTTCGTCAGCACGACGAGACGCGGGTCTTCAACGGCCGACAGCAACGCCGACGTGGCGTCCGTGGAAGCGTCGTCGACAACGATCAGCTCCAGATCGTCCACCGTCTGCCGCAACACGCTCTGGACGGCTTCGCCGAGGAAGCGCGAGTCGTCGTGGACGGCCAGAAGCACGGAAACGAGCGGCATGGGCGTTAGCGTATTGCCGTGGCGCACGGCGAGCTTCCATCGTTCGACCTCGTGGTTGCCACCGTGGACCGAGTCGAGCAGCTGGGGCGGCTCCTGAATTCCCTCGACGCGCAGACGCACGCCGCATTCCGGGTCATGCTCGTCGACCAGAACGACGACGACCGCCTCGACCGGATACTGGCGAGCCACCCCGCGCTGGACGTGGTGCGGCTGCGCGCGCCGCGTGGGCTCTCCCACGCACGGAACGCGGCGCTCGGCCAGATCCGCGCCGGGCTCGTCACGTTCCCCGACGACGACTGCGTCTTCGCGCCCGACCTGCTCGAGCGCGTTGCGCGGCGATTCGCCATGGAACCAGAGCTGGACGGCCTCACCGGGCGGGCAATCGGCGAAGATGGGCAGTCGACGGCGTCATGGGCGAGCGACTCGACGCTCCTGACCCGGCAGAATCTCTGGAACCGGGCGATCTCGTTCACGATCTTCCTGCGGCGGTCCGTCGTGGAGCGCGTAGGTGAGTTCGACGAGCAGCTCGGCCTGGGGGCAGTAGGGCCCTGGTCTTCGGGCGAAGAGACCGAATATCTCGTTCGCGCACTCGACTCGGGCGCGCGCATCCAGTACGACCCCCACCTTGTGATCGTCCACGAGGACAAAGTGCTTTCGCCTTCCGCGCTGCGATCGGTAGGCGCGCGCGACGGCGCCAGCATCGGGTACATCCTGCGCAAGCACCGCTATCCGGTCCACACGGTGGGCCGCATGCTCGCCCGCCCACTTGGCGGGGCTCTGCTCGCCGTGGCACGGCGAGATTGGGCGCGGGTCCGTTTCCACCTCGCGACTCTCCGCGGGCGAGTGCTGGGCTACCGGTCGTGACGAAGCGGCCGTGGACGTTGCGCCGGGTCATGGGTGGCATCGGCCGCCGCGTGCCGCTGCGCCCCTTTCGCGTGCTCTTCCCCTATGCCGTGTGGCGGCCGCTCTTCCGGCTCTGGCTCGGAACGGTCCGCGCGCAGAGCGACCACAGGAAGGCGATGCGCGAGCTCCTCGAGGTCTACCAGGACGCGTACGTGGGCGTCGACCTCGGTGCGATCGATTACGACGCGGGAGTGCACGCGAAGCATCGTCTGACGCGCTACCACGACTTCTTCGTCGACCGCATCGAGCGGGGCGAGCGGGTGCTCGACGTCGGCTGCGGCAAGGGCGAGCTCGCGTACGACATAGCGGAGCGCGCGGGCGCGAACGTCACAGCGATCGATGCGAGCCCATGGATGCTCCAGTTCGCGCGCACGCGATTTGCACATCCCCGCGTGACGTATGTGCAGGCCGACGCAGTTGACTACGCACCGGCTGAGATCGTCGACGTAGCCGTCCTGTCGAATGTACTCGAGCACATCGGCCCGCGCGTCGAGCTGCTGCGAGTGCTGCGTGAGCGAGCCGGCGCGAAGCGGTTGCTCATCCGAGTACCGGTCCTGGACCGTGACTGGACGGTCCCGCTGCGCCGGGAGGTCGGCCTGCCGCACTTCTCCGACCCCGAGCATCAAGTGGAGTACGACCCGCAGGTCCTGCGCGGCGAGCTCGCGGCGGCTGGCTGGGAGATGGGAGAGCCCCTGTTCGTCTGGGGCGAGATCTGGGTCGAGGCATTAGCGCGCTAGCTCAGCGAACAGCTGCGTGTGGCGGTCGAGCCACGGCTCGAGCGAGAAACGCTCGACGGCGCGCGTCCGCGCCGCCGCACGGTACGTCGGCAGATCGGCCAGGACTCGTGCGGCTGCGTCGGCGAGAGCCTCAGGCGAGGGCGGCTCGTCTCGCTCCCAACTCTCCGGATGCGGCACGCCGACGCCGGCCTCGTTGCCGACGAGCTCCACCGTCCCCCCGCTCGCTGGATAGACGACAGGGACCCCGCAGGCCATCGCCTCGATCACCGCGCTAGGACACGGATCCTTCACCTTCGTGTGCAAGAACAGGTGGGCCCGCCGGATGAGCTTCGGTGCATCGCGCTGGGCGTAGCGGCCTACCAGCTCGACTCGCTCGCGAAGATCGAGCTCAGCCAGCAGAGGCTCAACGGACGAAACGAGTCGGCCGCTTACCAGCAGGCGTGCTTCGGGATGGATCCGGAGCAGGCACGCGAAGGTCCGGAGGCCCAGCTCGACCCTGTAGGCCTGCGTCTGGTCGCCGCCGAGCAACAGGACCGGGGGTCCCGCGGGATGCTCCGATGCGGGCACGAAGCGATCAACGTCGACGGCGTTGTGGAGGATCTCCCAGCTGCCGTTCGGCTCGCCCAGGTAGAGGTCAGACGAATCCTTGCTGAACCGACTCTGGTAGAGGACGTGATCGGCGGCCTGGAGCGCGCGGCGCAGCGGACGGTTCAGGGCGTCTGTCCGCTCGCCCGCCCAACCCGGATACGCGACGCCGTCCTGGTTCACCACCACCGGAATCGCGCGACGTTCCGCCAAGCGCAGCAGAGGTTCGAGATCGCGCGGCAGCCACGTCGATCCGAAGTAGAGAACGTTGAAGTCCGTCGGCCTGTTTGGGAACCTCGACGCCAAGCGCTGGACCTTCGCCGTTCCGCCGGCGACGGGCGCGCCCGGCTCCGGGATCGAGTCCTGTGCGTAGAAGACACGCGCACCAGGCTTGGCGCGCTTCGGCGCGAGCAGACGCGCCCAGCGCCATCCCGCCCGCGCGTAGCGCCCGACGCGGGCGCGGTCAATCCGCACGCGCTTCGTCCTTTTTGACGAATCCCTCGAGCAGCTCGGCCCAACGGGAATCAAGGCGTTCCTCTGCGTGAGCCTCCGCGGTCGGCCGTCCTCTCCATCGCAACCGAGTCGCGAGCTCACCGTCGGCGTGGATCCGCAGCACCGCATCGGCGAGCGCCTCGACGTCGTCGACGGAGGCGACGAGGCCGTTCTGCCCGTCGACCACCAGCTCGGTCGCCTGCCCGACACGGGTTGTGACGAGCGGAATCCCCGCGGCCATCGACTCGAGAAGCGCCTTGGGGCCCCCTTCCTGCCGAGAGGTGACAAGCGAGACGTCTAGCGCGTGATACACGCGCGCGAGCTCGTCACGCGAAGTGAGCACGTGATGCTTGTAGGGGATGTGCAGCCGGTCGAGCTCCTTGCGCACGTAACCGCGCGCCGGGCCCGTGATGAGGACGAACAGCTCCGGAATCGATGTACGCAGCCGGTCCAGCACCGCCACCAGCGTGTCCGGCCCTTTCACCAGCTTCGGCTCCCGCCCGTCGCCGAGCCCGATGCCGTCCTTGAGGAACGAGCCGATCGTGAACGCAGAGCTCGGAACGCCCAGCAGCTCGCGCGCAGTGGACCGCGAGGATGGGCCTGCGACGGAGAAACGCGCGAGGTCGACACCGATCGGAATGCGGAAGATCCTGTCCGCCGCGACTCCGGCGTCGGCCACGAGCTCGTGCATCTCCGCATGCGTTACCTGAACTCGGTCGACGCGGGACGCATGCTTCTTGAGCGTCTCATAAGCATGATCGAATTCCGCGTAGCCGGCAGTTCCCGGACGGCCGTGGAAGTAGCTGAGGCCGAGCCGGTGGGACGACTGGAGCCAACGCGGTTGCAGCGCGCCGAAATGGTCGTGGTGAAAGACGGCCTGCCGACGCCCGAACCGTGCCCAGGACGGTGGCGCCACCTCGTAGCCCAGCCGTCGCGCGGTTGCCGTCAGTCGTGCCCGGTCGTCGTCGATCGACCAGCCGAAACCATCCCCGACAACGAAAAGCCGCGAGGCGTCCGGCCAGGCAGCTGTCCGCGCGAGCACATAGGCGCCGAGCGTCAGGCGTTGCAGTGCAGTCGTCATCCGCGCAGGATCTCCAAGTAGCGATCGGCTACGTCCGAGAGAGCGGGCACACGGATCGCCGCACGACGCTCCTCGAGCTCCCGCCGCAACTGAGCGAACACGGCCGGAAGCTCCTCCGCGTCGTCGAACCCGATTCCTGCCTCGCCGACGAGCTCGGGATGGCCACCGCTGCGGAGAAAAGCGACCGGTAGCCCGCAGGCAAGCCCCTCGAGGAGCGCGTTCGAGCAGGGATCGTCGCGACTCGGCGCGAGGTAGAGGTCGTGGGCGCGCAGGAGGTCCGCGAGTGCCCCGGACGCAAGGGCCTCCGTCACTTGGATCCGCTCGTACGTCGCATGCGTGTTCCCGGCGAAGGTGAGATCGAAGGAATCAAAGTCGAGATTCCGGTCGAGCCAGGCCAGGACGTCGGCTCCCTTCCGTGGATTGTCTGACCAGCTCGTCGCGATCACGCGCAAACGACGGCCGGGGCGCGGCTCACGTGTAGCCGGCGGATGGAAGATGGCAGGGTCAGGCGCGTTCGGGATTACGATCGGGTCACGAAGGTCGAAGCCGAGCTCGCGGTGCTTCTGGAGGCTGTAGCGCGACTGCACGATCGTTGCGTCCGCGAGGGCGTGGTTGATCCCGACGATCCGGCGATCGCTCCCGTCGTCGAAGCCACGGTAGACGCCGATCGGCCCGTCGACGCGGTGCACCATCCGTACTCCGTCCCGTGCGAAGCGACGGAGCTTACGGAAGTCAAAATTGAAGGAGTTGAAAAGGCAGGCAGGCGTGCGACCCGAGAGGCGGTTCACCTCGACGGCGAGAGTGCGCCTCTCGAGTTCACCCACCAACGCGAGGAGGAACTGGTTCCCACCGCCGTAGGGCGGCCGGTGGAACTCGTGAAAGACAGCGATGTCCTTTGCCTCGCGTCGCGACGCCAGCCAGTCCAGTTCGGTCCGGCCCCGGCGCGCAGACCTTCTTAACAGGACTTTTACCAATGCCCGCCTTGTCATTTCCGGTGATTGTCGCGACTTGCGGCTACCATCCGGCGCTTCAGACAGTCTCAAGGGTCGCCCCGCAATACAAAGGAGTCTCATTCTCATGCGCATCAGCCGACTTCTGCTGCTCTCCGTCCTGGCCGCCGCAGTCGCCGGGGTGGTCATACCCAGCGCCGGTGCTCTGACGTTTCCCGACGAGATTTGCCCCGTAGCGCAAGGTACGGTGATCAAGGTTTGCCCAGCGGGTGAGACTGCAAAGCCGTACTCGATGCAGATCAAGGGTCGCGAAGGAACGGGCTGCGTCCCATATGTCAGGTTCAAGTCCGTCGGTGCGCTTCCGCCGGGCCTCACGTTGTCGTCGGACGGGTTGATCAGCGGAACGCCGACGCAGCCGGGTGAGTGGACTTTCTGGATCGATATGCAGGACATCCCGTCGTGGGAGGGCGGCATCTTTTGGTGTGGTGACGACAAATCAACGGAGAGGCAGTTCTCCATAACCATCAATCCTGGGATCAACATCGTGCAGAACGCGCTGAACCCGAAGGTGACATTCCTGAACAAGCCGTACCCCGGCTTCCAGCTCAGCGCTTCCGGCGCTAGCAGTGCGCAGACCTGGTCGGTGAAGTCGGGCGCGCTCCCACCGGGAATGACCGTCGGCTCGAACGGGGTCGTTTCCGGGACCCCGACTGCAGCCGGCGACTTCACCTTCGTGATCCAGGTCTCCGACGGCGGTCGCTCGGATTCCGAGACGTACACGCTCACCGTCGTCGAGGAGCTGAAGATCACTCAGGCGAAGCCTCCGGCAGCCGAGGTCGGTCAGCCGTTCGCCATGGAGCCGAAGGCAACCGGCGGCCGGCCGGCGCTGAGCTGGTCGATCGAAGGGGGCGGCTCGCTCCCGGCCGGCTTGACACTCGATCCCACCACCGGCGCGATCAGCGGCAAGCCGACTCTTGCCGGCTCTTATCCCCTCAAGCTTGCCGTCCAGGACCAGCTCGGGCTGGTGCAGAGCGTGGACATCACAGTCGTCGTCGCTGCCAAGCTCAGCGCTGTCAAGAGCGCCCTGCCGGTCGTCAAGATCGGAAAGCTCTACAAAGCTCGCCTCACGGCACGCGGCGGTGCGACTCCACTCAAGTGGAGGATCCTCGGCGGACTGCCGGGATTCCTGCCCACGGGAATCAAGTTCAGCGCGAAGACCGGCGAATTCTCCGGCGTCGCGACAGGCAAGACCGGCCTCTATCGGCTGAGGATGCAGGTGACGGACAAGCTCGGCGTCAAGGCGAGCCTGCCGATCGTCCTGAAGGTGGTCGCCTAGTTCCCGACAGGATCTCCCAGAGCGCGTTCGTATAGCGCTCCCAGGAGAAACTGCGCTCGACTGTCTCGCGGGCGCGGGTGCCGAGCTTCGACGCGGCACCCGCGTCCGCTACGAGCTCGACCACCGCCCGTTCGAGGGCGTCACCGTCAGCAGGCTCGACCAGGCGGCAGTTGATCCCGTTCTCGAGCCCGTAACCCTTCGCGACCGCGTCGGTGCGGGACACAACCACGGGCTTGGCCATGGCCATCGCCTGGAGCAGCACGGTCGTCGCACCGGAATAGCTGTTGTCGCGCACGGGCAGTGCGACTATGCGGGCTGCCGCAATCCGATCGCGGACCTCCTCGAGCGGGATGTCCGTCTCGAGCGCGACGTTCGCCGGCAGCGATCCCAGAGAGCGAGCATGGTCCGCGCTTGCAACGATTCGGAAGCTCAGCTCCGGCCGGCGCACGGCGACGCCCTTGAGCAGGTCGAAGTCACGGCGGGGATCTGCGCCCACGGAGATGACGTCGGTGCCGGGAGACACCTCGGACATCGGCTGGAACGACTTCACATCGACGCCGAAGGGAACGAAGCGGATCGGCGGTGCACCCGGCCCGAGCCAGGAGCGGAGCCATTCGGCCTCGCTTTCCGCATACGTGATGATCGTGTGGCACGCGCGGAGTCCGTTCGCATACAGCCGGGGCATCAGCCGACCACGAAGCTGGACGAGACGCTCCGGTAGCCCGATCGCGGTGTAGACGAGAGGCCGGCGGACGAGCCCGGCTCTCTTCAGGAACATCAGCGGAATCCCCACCGTGTCGACCGTCGAGAACACGACGTCCCCGGCGTTCATCGTCCGCAGGGACGGTAGGACGGACACGAAATCGCCTCCGTAGCCGCCGGCCCGATAGAGAGCCCGGTTGAGACCCCAATCGACTAATCGCGTCGACAGGGGAGCCCGATTGCGCTCCAGGTTGTGGCGCACCCCGACGCCCCGCGTCGCGAGCTCGTCCAGCCCGAACAGCCGGTAGCGCTCGAGCGCGCCGGGAGCCTGAGCCAGAGCGCTGCGGCGCTCCCCGGAGTCCCGGTAGGCGAAGAACACGTGGAGGGGTGGCGATCCTTCGATGGACGACACGGTAGAGAACGCGGCCGCTAAGGTTGCCGCCGATGCACCGAAAGAGGACACGTTTCGCGGCGCGCGTGCACCGTGTGGCTACGGCCCTCGAGCGCCGGGGCATCGTCGCAACGTATGAGCTGAATGATCGCCTGCTGGCGAACCGCTCCGCGCGTCGCCGCTACACGCATGAGCCCCCGGTGCTCGACGAGCTCCAGCAGGGAGTCCTGGACCAGCTGCGCCCTGAGGGCTACGCGACCATCCCCTTCTCGGAGCTCGCGCCGGAGCTCTGGGGTGAGCTGGAGCAGGAGGCTGCCCGCTTCGTCGCCGAGACCGAGACGGAGCTCGCGCGAGAAAAAGAGGGCAGCGAGTCGGCGTTGCGCCGCCGTGAGGGGAAGGAGTTTCTTGTCCGCAAGTACGCCTACGACGTCGAACTGAGCCTCGACGATCCGTGGCTACGGCTCGGGCTGAACACGCGCATGCTCGACATCGCAAACGCGTACCTGGGGATGTGGGCCAAGCTCGAGTACGTGGATGTCTGGTACACGCCGCCGCTCGAGGACCCGGAACGGCGCTCCTCCCAGCGGTGGCATCGCGACTTCAACGACCGCCATCTGTTGAAGGCGTTTCTCTATCTCGTGGACGTCGACGAGGAGACCGGCCCCTTCGAGTACGTGCCGCGCACCGCGCCCGGCAACGAGCTCGAACACCTCTGGCCCTGGCGCCCTCTCGGCGAGAACTACCCGCCGGAGCAAGAGCTCGCCGAAAAGATCGCCGACCGGACGGTGAGCTTTACGGCACCAAAGGGGACGATCATCTTCTGCAACACGTGCGGGTTCCACCGCGGCGGCTTCGCGACGGGAAAGGCGCGCGCTCTTGCAACTGTCACGTACTCCTCGCCTGCGTCGCTGGCGTCCCTGACAGAGCGAAACTTCTCGATCCAGTCGGACGGGTCGAACGGGCTCCGTCCCGCGCAGCGCTACTCGGTCAGCTAGACCTCCTCAGGAACGGCCCAGCGTCGACCGTGACGAGTTCGCCACGCATGTACTTCTCGGGCTTCCAGGCCGAGGACTCGAGACGCGGCCAGCGGCGCAGCCGTCGCTTGATCGCCCCGCGCATGCTCCGGTCGTGCATCGCACTCTCCTCGAGGATCGGCCGGCCGGATGGCGCTTCACTCGGCTCTGGATCTCGATGCGAACGTCTGAGGAAGCACGTATGCAGGCAGCGGAGCGGCGTCTCTTCCCACGACAGCCGCTCGCCGATGTTGTCCACGCTGCGCTCGCCGTATCCCCCTCGGAAGACGATCGTTCCGCCGTGCAGGCGCTCGGACCCATCGCCAGCCCAGGAATCGATCGCCGCAAAGTTGTAGAGCTTGGTGATCGAACGTGACGGAGGAGAGAGGTAGCCCGTCGCCGTCTGCTCCTCTGAATCGACCGCGATGCAGTTCAACACGTTGGAGGCAACCTTGAAGGCGTGACGAAAGGCGCCGCCGAGGAGTTCCTCGCGGAAGGTGAGGAGCCGCGGAGGGTCGTAGAGCTCGTCGCCGTCGACTCCGAAGACCCAGGTGTCGGTGCCGGCATACGGCTCGAGCAATTCGTGGGACAGACCCGCGTGATGTAGGCGGCTGGCATCGAGATGGTCGTACTCGCGCTCGAGCGCGCGCATGATCTCCCAGGTGCGGTCGGTCGAGACATGGTCGACGGCGTGGATCCGGTCGCAGAACTCTGCGACGTTTCTGATCGCCTGCTCGACGAAGATGTCCTCGTTGTGGACGAGCACGATCCCGACGACCTGGCTCATCCGGGGCCGCGAGCTACCGCTCTTCAGTCGTCCATTCGACCAACGGGCGGATCGCGCCCCGCAACTGCCCTCCGAACAGCCCGCGGGCCGAGTCGCCCTCACCTGGGTCGTAGACGTGGAACGAGACGGCCTGATATTCGCCGGTGTGCGGCTGGAGCTTGGCGCCGAGCGAGACGATCCCGACGTCGACCGTGACGAAGCCTTCGTTCAGTAGGTTCTCCGGGATCCAGGCAGTGGAAACGTAGTCCCCCGGCGGCGCAGAGTCGTGCCAGCGTGGATCCGTGTCGAGAACGTTGAAGAGCGTGTCGCCCTCGCCGTTGAAGAGCTTGACCTTCGGAAAGAGCGCGTGACCGGGCCGCAAGACGCGGAACGCCACCTCGATCCCGATCGGACGGCGGACGTCGGGCGTGTCCACCGTGTCGTCACCCTGGACGACACGCACCCAGCGCATCCTCGCCACACCGTCTCCGGGACCGTTGTCGTCGTCGGGCCACTCCCGGAACGAGCCCGTGCCGTGTCCGGACTGGAGGTAGTAGGCGACGATGTCCGGGCTCGGGCCGTCGCGGATGACGCGGCCGTTGTCGAGCAGAATCGTGCGCTCGCACAGCCGCGCAACCGCCTGCATGTTGTGTGAGACGAAAACCACGGTACGGCCGGACGCCCCGAAATCCTGCATCCGTCCGAGGCAGCGCTTCTGGAACTCAGCATCCCCTACGGCCAGCACCTCGTCGACGAGCAGGATCTCGGGCTCGAGATGCGCGGCGACTGCGAACGCGAGCCGCACGTACATCCCGCTCGAGTACCGCTTCACGGGAGTGTCGATGAACTTCTCGACGCCGGCGAACTCGACGATCTCGGGGAACTTGCGCTGGATCTCGCGCCGCCTCATTCCGAGCACGGCGCCGTTCAGGAAGACATTCTCCCGCCCGGTCAGTTCGGGGTGGAATCCGGTCCCGACCTCGAGGAGGCTGCCCACGCGCCCGCGGATCTCCGCACGTCCCTCGGTCGGTGTGGTAATGCGCGTCAGCAGTTTCAGCAAGGTCGACTTCCCCGCTCCGTTACGTCCGATGATTCCGACCACCTGGCCGGTGGGCACGTCGAACGAGACGTCGCGAAGCGCCCAGATGTCCTGATGGTGATGCTGATGGTGCAGTCCCCCGGTGAGACGGCGGGCGCTGCGGGCCAGCGACTCGCGCAACGTGCCGTAACCCGCCTGCAGCTCGCCGATCCGGTAACGCTTCGAGAGCCCCTCGGCTGAGATCGAGACCGCCATCAGATCGTGTCGGCGAACCGTGGCTCGGAGCGGCGGAAGAACGCGAGGCCCGCGACCAATAACCCAATGGCGACGGCGATGCCGATCGCCGCCTTGGCCGGGTCGGGCGCGGGCCCGCTGAGGATTGCCCAGCGCCAGCCACTGACGACGGTCGTCATCGGATTGACGGAGAGAATCCACTGCCACTTTTGCGGAATCTCGTTCACGGCATACGGAACGCCCGACAGCAGAGGAAGCACCTGAAGGAACACGGGGATTGCGTACGGCACGTCGCGGTAGCGAACGTTGAGCGCGGAGAGAAGGAAGCCGATGCCGAGCGCCGTCACGAACGCGAGACCGAGGAACACTGGGGCAAGCGCGAATTCGGGGCCGGTCGGCCACTCGCTATAGCGCACCATCAGCGCCAGGAGCACGAGCAGGCCGATCATGAAGTCGACTGCGGGAACGAGCACTCCAGCGATGGGAAGCAACACCCGCGGAAAGTAGACCTTCGTGACGAGGTTCACATTGGTGACGAGACTCGTGCTGGAAAGGGTCAGCGCGGAGGTGAAGTACTGCATCGGGAGCAAGCCCGAGAAGACGAGGATCGGGTACTGGATATTCGCGTTCGGAAACTTCGCGAACTTGCCGAAGATGACGACGTAGACGGTGGCCGTGAACACCGGCACGAGTAGTGCCCACGCAAAGCCGAGGAACGACTGCTTGTAGCGAACCTTGATGTCGCGCCAGACGAATGTGAGCAGCAGCTCGCGGTAATGCCAGAGCTCCGCGAGGTCGAGGTGAGGCCAGCGCGGCGCCGGACGGATGACGAACACGCGGTCGACGCGATCATCGTGCGAAGGCGGCGAAACGGGCGCCGGCTTGGCCTCGCGGACCTTGACCCTGGTCTCTGTCACCCGGGCGATGCTAGCGGCCGCTGCTACGGGCCCCGGCCGACTAGGCGGGCTGCAGCGCGCAGAAACCGTGGCCAGAAGCGCTGCTCGAGCCAGCCGACGCGCTGCTCGAGCTCGCTGACGTACTGCTCCAGCCGCGGGAGGTCGACCTCGCCGACTGCCGCGCATTCCACGGCGTAGGCGGCATCGTCCACGACGTCGGGAGTGCGGAACGAGACACCGCCGGTGTCCCGCAAGGATCGCAATGCGTCGCGGAGCCTCGGATCCTCCACCAGGGACTCGGCGGGCTCGCCACTCTCGCGCACGCCGTCCGGGAACTGGAACACTTCGAGTGGGTACCAGGCACGGAGAGGTACCTGGCGGCCGAGGGTCACCGTTCCATCAGGGTGTACCACAGCGCTCGGGTCCCCGCGATGGACGGGTCGCAGCGCCAGCGCGGGTGTTGCACCTAATCCGTTCACCACCGCGTGGCGAAGCGTCATCCGCTCGCTGAAGACCCCGTCCTCGTCACCTTGAGCGACGAACAACCGCCGAAGCCCCTGGACGATCGTGTAGCGCGGCGGGATTGGCGCGAGCACGTCCTCGAGACTCTCGCCGCGCGGCCACCAGAACTCGGCCGCCTCGGCGTTGATGACCCAGTCGGCTTCGAACTCGGTTGCCGCCAGGCGCGCCATGCGTGTGCGCACGTCGGTCGCGCCGCCGTCGCCCTGCTCGGTCAGCACGCGCACGGACCCGTCCCGCTCGTAGGGCGCGAGAAGCTCCGCCGTCTCCTGCGAGGCCTCGCCGATCGCGGCTACCACGAAGTCAACACCGGCATTCAGGTGATAGGCGATCTGCGTGTCGACGACGTCCGACTCGTCTCGGACGACCAGCGTCATTACGAGCTTCATGGAGGTGCGGAACCGTACACGGCGCCGGTTCCTCTACGGTCGATGCGAGCGGCCAGCTCGTCCGCCCGCCGTTGAAGCCGGACGCCGTGCGCCTCGGCCAGGAGCACGGACTCGAGGGCGCGCGAGGCATCCTCCGCAAACGAGGGAGACTCGAACCGAAGTTGCGGTTCGCCCCCGCTGGGATCGACGAAGTGACCGGACGCGTCTCGCAGAGCCCGTAGCGCATCCCGGAGACGCGTGTCTTCGACGAGCCAGCCGTCCTCGAGCCCACGGCCGAGCGTCGTGTCGTCGACGACGACCCGCTCGTAGAACGCGGTGGGCCGACCCTTCTCGAAGACGTTCCTCGCCCGTGCGATGTCTCCACGGAGGTTCAGTGCCCAGGCCGTCCAGGTGTTTTCGTGCTTTCCGGCTGACTGTACGGACGTCCTGAGTGGGAAGTGGAGGACCTCGAGCGGCGACCACCCTGTCAGCTCACGGTCCGACAGACCGGAGACGTGGTGGTTTCCCTGCTGCACGACGACGCGAGGGTCCCCGCGGTGAGCGACCTTCGCGACGTGACGGTACGGCGTCGCGGGATCGTTTAGCGGCGCTGTCAGCGCAAGACGTGCGGTCATTCGTTCGGCAAACCATTCGGAGCCCGGCCGAGGCACGAAGGGACGCGAGACAGCGCTCACCACCCCGTACCCCCGCGGCACCGCCGCGAGCACTTGCTTGAGGGACGCTTCGCGCGGCCACCAGAACTCGTCTGCGTCCGAGTTGATCACCCAGTCTGCGTCGTGCTCGGTCGCCGCGACTCGCGCCATGTGCGTCACCCATTCGCTCTGCCGGATGCGTTCGTCCTCACGCCGGATCAGATGGACATACCCGCGACGCGCATAAGACTCGAGAATCTCCGTCGTGCCGTCGCTCGACCGGTGGTCGGTCGCGATCACGATGTCCACGCCTGCCTTGAGGTGATAGACGAGGTGCGCTTCGACGATGTCGGCTTCGTCTCGCAAGAGCAGTGTCATGGCCAGCTTCATGCCTGCCCCCTCCTGCGGGAACGGGCCCAGCCTCGCGCCTCGATCGTCTCCAGCCGCGTTCGCAGGATGTCGAGGCGTCTGACGAGCCGCACCAGGTCGGCGTCCCGCAACGCGGCTTCGTCGCGAGCGAATCGCACCGCGGCCTCCGCAACTTTCGGCGGAGACACCGCAGCCCCGCCCGCGAGCTCGTGCAGGGCGTCACGAAGGCGGTTGTCGATGACGAGCGCGCCTGACGCGACGCCGCGGCCGAGCGCCTCGTCCTCGACGACCAGCTGCCGATAGACATCTTCGATTGTTCCGTGCTCGCGGGCCTGAAGACCCTTGACGTACTGCCCGAGCGGCTTGTCGCCCCGCGCACGCCGTACGTTCTTGCGCTCGTACTGCTCCAGGCTGCGGAACGGGAAATGGAAGACGTCGGCCGGATGAAGCCCCGGCAGCGGCGCGAGCCGCTTGCTGACGACCCGATGCGAGCCGAACCAGACGACGATGTCCGGGTCAGCCCTGTGGGCGACCTTGGCGTGCGGCCGGTAGGGGCTCGTGGGATCGTTGAGCGGCGCTTGGGCGGAGAAGCGCGCAGTCATGCGCTCTGCGAACGGAGCGCCGTCGTCAGGCCGCGGCACGAAGTGGCAGGTAAGCGCCCAGAAGATCCCGATTCTCTCGGGGATTGCTCGGAACACTGCCTCCAGGGAGCCGGCGCGGGGCATCCAGAACTCGTCCGCATCGGTGTTGATCACCCAGTCCGCGGCGTGATCTGTCGCGGCCAGGCGTGCCATGTGGGTGCGCCACTCACCGTCCTTCATCTCACCCTGGACCCGGAACAGTCGCAGGACGCCGTCGCGCTCGTACGACTCGAGAATCTCGGTGGTCCCATCCTGCGAGTCGTGGTCCGTGGCAAGAACGAAGTCGACCCCGGCATTCAGGTGATAGGAAATCTGGGAGTCGACGACGTCGGCTTCGTCGCGCACGACCAATGTCATCACGAGCTTCATCTTCAGTCGAGGAAGACCTCGCGAAAGCGCTTCATCACTCGCTCGACGCTATATCGCTCGTGAATATCGGAAGGTACCGGCACGGTCCGCCGCGGCAGGCTCATCAGATCGGTGAGCACGTGATCGTAGTCCGCGTACGCAAGCAGGAGCTCGTCGGAAAGGAGATCGAGCTGCGCGAGCCGTGGCGAACCGACGTACGTCATCACGGGGACGCCGGCGAAAGCGAACTCGGCGACTGCCAAACCGAAAGTCTCGCCGATTGCATGCGCGTGGATCATGTAGTCGCAGGTGTTGACGAAACGCCGGATCTCCGAACGGTCGGTCATCTGCGGGAGGTGAATCACACGCGCGTGCTCGCAGAAGGGCTCGACGTTGATGAACAGGAACCAGAGGTCGTCCCGCTTTTCCAGCGCAGCCCGGATCGCGTCCTTGACAAAGTCGATGCTGAATGTTCCCTGGCCGCCGTGCCTCCCGAAGATGACGGCCTCGCCGGGAAGTGACAGCTCCTCGCGCAAGTCGTCGGCGACGTCCGGGAGCGTGACGATGTGCGGAACGACGGGCGGCTTCCTCCGCTTCGACACCCTGACAACTCGTCCCCGGGGCAGCCGGAACTGGTGAGCGGCCGTGTGGGAGACCCACTCCGACACGGTCGCGAAACGATGGCCATGCGGATGCGACGCATCATGGAACGAATGAACGAGCTCGGGGATCCTGTCGGTGATGAGCCCGGGGGCCCCGCGCTTGATCACGTACAGGGCATCGCAGGCGATGTCGCGAGGCGTCGAATACAGGACAAGCTCGAAGTGCTCCTCGAACCGGCGCTTCACACCCGGAATGATCTTCGGCGTTTCCGCGGGCACGAAGACGGTCACGTCATGTCCGAGGGTTTGGTTCGCGGCAAGTGCGTAGTCGAACAACGCGACTTCTGTCCCACGCTCGGTGAGCTGCTTCGTGTGGAAGCCCAACCTCATGGCGCTCCCTCCGGCGAGAGCGAGCGCGCGCGAGTCCGTGACTTGGCGGCCAACGCTGGCGAGTGAGGCACGCCGGCAGGCGGACCGCGATGCTCGGCCTGACGCAGGTCGTGTCGAAGACTCACCGCAAGGATCGCAAGCGTGGTCACGAGTGCCAGCCCGAGCTTGCGGACGTCGCCGGTTGGCCACGCCGTTTCCCCGAGCGGGTAGTAGGCGAACGGGACGAACCAGAGAAGGCTGAGGCGCGGGCGAGCGAGAGCGATCGGGACGAGCAGCAGGAGGAAGTAATGGATCCAGAGGATCGGCGACGCCGCGAGCGCCGCGGCCAGTGCGAGCGTGAGCGTGGCGGAATCCCGGCTGTACGGCGCTAGACGCTCGTCGCGCGCGATCCAGGCAGCGGCGCCGAGCAGCGCTGCGGCCACCGCCAGCGACACGACCACACCGACCACTTGAGGAAGGTGCGCGCGCACCACGAGGGCAATGACGGAGAACGACGACGACGCCTCCTCGTTGGTCAGCCGGCGCAGAACAGCCGGATAATCAGTGAGTCCAGCAAACGCGATCACGGCCCAGGGAAGGAAGACCAGCGTTGCCGTCGCGAGAACCGCGACCACGCCGGCGCGAAACCGGCTCGTAAGTACAAGCCACGCAGCGAGCGGCCACAGGAAGAGCTTCAGCGCAATCGCCGCACCTGTCGCCGCGCTTGCGACGGCGATCCGGTCGCGCCAACGCCACGCGGCGGCGACAGCGAGCAGCAAGAAGGGCGCCACCGTCCCGAGGTCGACGGCGCTGGTAGTGAACGGAAAGGCCACGCTGAGGGCATAGCAGCGCCAGTCCCGAACGCCGAGCAACCAGAGAGCCACGCCGACCGCCGCGAGGCAGCAGAGCATCCAAGCCACAGTGGCTGCCGTCGGCCCAACCGCATGGAGCGGCGCCGCCAGGAAACCCAGGAGGGGCGGATACGCGTACGTCTCGTCACCGCGAAACGCATAGGGCGAGTTGAGGTGGACAAGCTTCGACGCGGCGTGCAAGAAGACGGCGAGGTCGTGCGGCGTCTGCCCCCCGGTGAGCGCTGAATGCAGCCTCGGGATGTAGTGCTGGGCCGACCATGCGGCCGCGACTACGGCGGCGGCCGCAGTCCCGAAGGCTTTGACTCCGGTAGGGACGTGCAGGGCGTGAAGAGGCCGTCTACCGCTCGCCCGTGCGCCGACGAGCCCGGCCGACGCAAGCATGAGGAACGCTGGGCTCACGGGTGCGGCGTACTCGGGCACAGCCGGGACGACCAGCGCTGTCGCCGCGATCACGACGAGGCCGGCGATGGAAGGCGCGAGCGCGATGAGAGCACCAACCGGACGTCGCACTGCGAGTGCTACGAACCCGATGACGATCCAGATGAAGAGTCGCGGGAAGCCGTGCGACGCCTGGTTCAATCGGTGGACAAGATCCTGGCTCCCGTTACGAGTTGGGATGCGACTGGCCAGATGACCGACATCGCGGCCAAACTTCTCGACCCGACGCTGATCTCGCCGATTACTGAAGACGTACTGGTGCTCCGTGGGAGACCGCCAGACCTCGAGAGCCTGCCCTCCCGGGGTCCAGAGGACGGGCCCGATCGCCGACGCTGGGATCGGCTGTCCCTCCGTCGGCCGCGGAAGGCGCTTCCCGTTGACGACGATGAACTGCGTCTTTTCAGCTCGTGAAGGTCCCCCATTTCCCGTCGGCTCAGGCGCGTACACCCAGCTCCACAGGTCACCCCAGAGCGTGCTGGAGATGCTCGTCGCAAAGGTCCTTGGATGCCGGCGGATTGCTTCCCGGGTCGCAGCCGCCAGATCAGCGCCGTTTACGGTGCCCGTCAGATCCCCGAACACGCGGTCGCTGCCAGAGGAGAAGAACTCGTGCGTGTCGACGCCATACGAGCGATACGGCTCCCTCGTGAGCAGGTCGCGTCGCACCACTCGCGCAACCCTCCGAGAAGCAGGACCGTTGTCCGGAGAGACAATGCGATCCAGTTCGAAGGCTCTGTACAGGAACTGATTTGAGAGGTCAAGCGTCATCGCCCGCGTGTACTGCGTCGGGCTCTGTCCGGGCCAGCCCTTCACGGCCACTATCCCGACGACGGCAACTACGAGAACGGCCGTCAGTAAAGTTACGCGGCGGCGCCATGAAGTGGGAAAGAGCAGCGGCAACGTCAGGAGCGCAATCGCGACCAGCGTCGTGCTTGGCTTGAGCCCAACTGCGTCGCCGTACCGCAGTTGGGCGAGAGCCTTCCAGCCCTGCGTCACGGCGACGGAGGCGCCGAACCAGACCGCGAGCCACGCCAACCGGTCGCGCCACGGAGCCCGGAGGAGCAGCGGCAGCAACACCATCACGATCAGCACCTGATTCGCAGGGCGAACGAGCACCAGCGCACCCGCTCCGAGCCCGACAAAGAGAAAGGCCTTCACGGACGGCCGCTGGATCGCTCTCGACAGGAGCAGGGCCCAGCCCGCGAATGCGGCTGCGAAGAGCGCATCGCTCGACAACTGGTGGAAGAGGATCCCGTAGCCCGGGTACACGAGCAAGAGGACGCTCGTGAGGATGGCGGCCCGCGACCCGATCGTAAGAGCGATACGACCCCAGGCGACGATCGAGAGCGCGTAGAGCACGGCCAGCCAAACCTCGGCCGCCCAACCACCGACCTCGAGCGGCACCCCGACCCCGAGCGCCGCCAGCGGCCCGCGCGTGTTGAGAACCGCCGGGTAGACCGGCTCGTGGTAGCCGAGCTGGACGAAAGTCTCGAGATATCGGGACATGTCGCGTCCCGGATAGGCAGGAAGGACGAGGCTCTGGATGCCGAAAACCGCGAGAGCCAGCACGAAGAGTGCGCCCGCGGAACCGCGCGTCCCGACCCATCCTTCGAGCGACCGCCACCTCACGGCCAGGCGAGGCCGAACTGCGTTCACGGGCGACACGGAAGCCAAGTGTGCCTGGGACGCCGGACCGTCGTGCGGGTTCGACTACGGTTCGTCGCGGCGCCGGCGGAGGCCGATGATCGACAAGAGGAAAGAAGTAAAGAAGATCTGAGCCCCGACTGCGATGACAGTGGCCGCCAAAATCGCGAGCCGCTCTTCCTGCAGGCTTCCGAAACCGTGAGCCGCCCAGCGCCCGAGCACAATGCCGATCAGCGCGAAACCCCCCGCCGCGACGGCGAACGCCAGTAAGAGCCCGTGCTCGAGCCGAAGCCGCGCGCGAAGCTTCTGGAAGAGCTGATCCTGCTCGCTGATGAAGTAGACGCCGAACGCGCGCGCGGATAGCCCGAGGCCAATCGCCTGCGCGCCGAGGAGGATGAGCAGGCAACCGAAGATCAGGGAATGCACATAGAGGTTGCGACCGAAGACCGGCACGTGCACAAACACAAGGAGCGTTATCAGCGAACCCGCGAGGAACATGACGGCGCCCGGCAGAATGAAGAGGAACGTCGGGTTGTAAACGAGGATCACCCGAAGGTGTCGCCAGCCGTCGCGGAACGGCGAGAGCTTCGAATCACCGATGCGCGGGTGGAGCTTGATCGGAACTTCGCTGACTTCGAGACGCTCGCGGGTGGCCCGGATTACCATCTCGGATGCGAACTCCATACCGACGGTCCGCAGGTTCAGGACCGGCAGCACGTCCCTTCGAAGAGCGCGCATGCCGCAGTGAGCATCGTGCACATTCGTCCGGTGGACCACGTTGAGGAAGCCGGACAGCAGCGGGTTGCCAAGCCTGCTCAGCAGCGGCATCGCGTCGGGGGCGATGCTGCTCATGCGGTTACCGACCACGAGCTGCGCGCCGTCGTCGAGCGCTTGCACGAAGCGTGGAATCTCGCGGAAGTCGTAAGTCAGGTCGGCGTCCACCATGACGATGTAGTCGCCCTGGGCGACGGCGAGGCCTGCGAGATACGCGCTTCCGTAACCGCGCCGCTGCTCCTCGATGACGAGCGCCCCGCCGGCACGCGCAAGATCGCCGCTCCCGTCCGTCGAGCCGTTGTCCACGACGATAACTTCACCCTCCAGCCCGCTTTCGTCGAGCACGGTGCGGGCGCTTGTCACGCATTCCGAGATCGTCTCCGCCTCGTCGAGACAGGGGATGACGACGGAGACGCGAGGCTTCGCGGCGCTGCTGCGCTGAATGCCTTCGCTCTCTCGGACTGGAAGGATGTGCCTCGTGCGCGTCTGCATCGTCTACGACTGCCTCTACCCCTTCACGATCGGCGGGGCCGAACGGTGGTACCGGAACCTGGCCGAACGGTTGGCCTCCGGCGGTCACGAGGTTACCTTCCTCACCCGCCGACAGTGGGCGCGAGGGGCCGATCCGGCAGTGCCGGGGGTGCGCGTCCGGGTCGTCTCGCCCCGGATGGACTTGTACGCCCACGGGAGACGCCGGATCCTGCCGCCGGTGCTCTTCGGACTCGGCGTGCTTGTCCACCTGCTCCGGCACAGGGGGCGCTACGACGTCGTCCACACCGCCTCGTTCCCATACTTCTCCCTCCTCGCGGCGGGAGCCGTGGGCAAGCGCGGCGGCTTCCGGCTTCTCGTCGATTGGCACGAGGTCTGGACGCGCGGCTACTGGCGCGAGTACCTCGGACGAATTGGGGGCGCGATCGGCTGGCGAATCCAGCGGGCGTGCCTGCGCGTGCCGCAACGCGCGTTCTGCTTCTCGCGGCTGCACGAGAGCCGACTGCACGAGCTCGGGCTGCAGGGGGAACTGACGCGCCTCGACGGGCAGTACGGAGGACCGCCGGCGCCCGAGGAGCCGGCAGAGGCGAAGCCGCTCGTCGTGTTCGCGGGACGGCACATCCCCGAAAAGCGAGTGCCGGCGCTGGTGGCGGCGCTCGCTCGGTTACCCGAGTTGCACGCGGAGATCTACGGCGATGGCCCGGAACGCAGAAAGGTGCTGGAGGCTATCGCAGTCCATCGGCTCGGGGATCGCGTGCGCGCGCCTGGTTTCGTCGCCGAGGACGTGCTCGAGCGTGCGCTATCGACGGCGCTTTGCTTCGTACTTCCCTCGCAGCGCGAGGGTTACGGCCTCGTCGTCATCGAGTCGGCGGCGCGCGGTGTGCCGAGCGTCGTCGTTCGCGGGGCCGACAACGCAGCGACCGAGCTCATCAAGGACGGTGTTAACGGCGCGCTCGCAACTTCCGCGAGCGCAGAGGACCTCGCCGAGGCGATCGCGCGCGTACGCGACGGCGGCGAGGCGCTGCGCGCGTCGACGCTCGACTGGTTCCGTCGCAACGCGGCGCGCATGTCCCTCGAGAATTCTCTTCAGGTCGTTGTGCGCGAGTACACGAGCGCTGTCTCGTAACTCGAGAGCGTCCCTCGCGCCGTTTCCGCCCACGAGTAGCGTGCCGCATTCACGCGGCCCATCCGCGCGAGCCGCTCGCGCTCGCCCGCATCGGCAAGCAGGCGTTCGATCGCAGCGGCAATTTCGTGAGGTCGTTCCGGATCGAAGATGAGCGCGGCGGCGTCCGCAACCTCGGCCAGCGCACCGCGGTCCGAGCAGGCCACGGGCACACCTCGCGTCATCGCCTCGAGCACCGGGAGGCCGAAGCCTTCGTAGAGCGACGGGAAAACGAAGGCGGTCGCCGACCGATAGAGGCCCTCGAGTTCCTCCGCGGGGACCCAGGGAAGAAAGCGGGTGTCGGAGGCGACACCGAGCCGCGTTGCATGCTCGCGCAGCGTCTGCTCATACGCCGTCGGGTGGCCGGCGAGGACGAGAACCGGCCGCCTCTCGTGCGGGATGAGCGCAAGCGCTTCGATCAGCCGCTCGAGGTTCTTGTGCTTCCGTTTCAAAGAGAGCGTGAGGACGATCGGCCGCGTGCCGAGCTCGTAGCGGCCTCGCAGCAGCTCCTCCGACTCGGTCCGTCGTGGAGTCGTCATCCCGACGCCCTGCGGGACGAGGTCGATCTTCGACGCGTCGACTCCGAGCAGCCGAATCACGTCTCGTCGCGTCGTCTCGGACGGGACGATGATCCGGTGCGCACTGCGTGCCGCGAGCGGTACGAGGATGCGCATAGCGACGGTTCGCGCGAGACTGTGAGCGGCCGGATGGATCTGGTAGATGAGGTCGTGGATCGTGACGACGCGATGAAACGATCCCGACGCAGGTCCGGTGTTGAGGAGGCTGTGCAGCACATTGACACCGGCACGCTGCGCGAGTCGCGGCAGAAGCTGCTGCTCGCCCCATACCCAACCGGTGCGCCTGCGCGCGCGGACCGGAACGGTCACGGAGGGCACGAGCCCGCGCCACGGGCCGTCCCGGGCTTCCGAGGCCTCGCGGTTGATGAATGCAGTGACGCGGAGATCGGGGCGCGCGTCGAGGAGGGCGGGGAGCAGTTCGCGCACATACGTCTCGGGCCCGCTCGACTCGCCCGGGACGAGGAAGACGAGGTTGAGACCTACGTGCGTGAGACCCCGCCTCCCGAATAGCTGCGCCAGCGGAGACGCGACCTTTCAGCGAACGCGATGTCACCGGCGACCGCCCCGCTAGACGTCACCTGACAGCCCACCGGAGCCGAAGGCTCTCAACGAATCCGATATCCGGATCGACAGTGCCGGGAGGGAGGCTTCGGCGTGGTAGACCACGGGCAGACCTCCAGCCGCGGACTCGCGACCGGACCGCGACACTGTCCCGCGAGAGCGCCATGTCCGCGATGGCCACAACGGCCTCGGTGGCGAGGGCGCGAACGGCGGCACGACTTTTTAGGATGCTCCAGCGCCGAAGGAGAAATCCCCGCGCCCATCCACCGGACTCGCGGGCGCGCTGTGATCGATGCCCGCTTGTCGCCGAGCGGAGATGGAGTGCAACGGCGTCAGGTGCGGCAACTGCCCTCCATCCGAGTGCGCGGAGGCGAAGCCCTAGATCGATGTCGGCGCCGTAGAACGAGAGGCGCTCTTCAAAGCCACCTGCCTCGCTCCAGGCGGAACGGCGATAGGCATCGGCGCCGCCGCCGGGCGACACGAGGAGCGGTCGGACGGACGCTGCCTCTTCGAGCGGCCTTCCGGCAAGCCTGAAGAAGGGTGCCAACGTCGCATCGAGCGTTAGCCCGACGCTGTCAATCGTCCGCTCATCGGATCGCACTGTCACAGGCGCGACCGCGCCGACTCGCTCGTCGCTTTGGAACGACTCAAGTACGTGCTCGAGGAAGGTCGGCCGGCAAAAGGCGTCGTTGTTCAGGAGCAGGATCATGTCACTGCTACCGGCGGCGACTCCATGATTTGTGGCGGCTGCATAGCCG
>VAXG01000154.1 GCA_005883355.1 Actinomycetota bacterium
GAGATCGAGCTGCGTCGGGGTTCAATGGCCAACTCGGCGGCAGCGGTCGAGACCGCGAGCGAGATCGCCGGCTACTGGGGCGTCATCCATGCGGAAGCCGCGGTTCTCGCCGCCGCCGCGCTCGTCGACGCAACCGCGGGGCGCGTCGAGGAGGCGCGGCAGGCAGCCACGCGTGCGGCCGCGCTGATGCGCCCGGCGGGGTACGACTCGATCGTGCGGTCGGCCGAGCGCGCGCTCGGATTCCTCGAGCTCTCGGTCGGCGAGCCCGCGGCGGCGCATGGCGTGCTCGAACCGCTGCTCGCGCGCTCCGGGATCGGACATCCGGCGGCAGCGGCGGCCGCGCCGGACGACGTCGAGGCGCTCGTCGAGCTCGGAAGGTTCGACGACGCGGAGACGCTTCTCGGGGAGCTGGCGGCGCATGTGGAGCGCACAGGCCGTCGGCGGAGACGGGCCGCGGTCGCACGATGCCGGGCGCTGATCGCAGCGGCAAGAGGCGACCGCGCCACCGCCGCCACGGCCGCGGAGGAAGCGGTCGTGCGCTGCGGCGACGGCCCAGAACCCCTCGAGTGCGCACGGGCGCTGCTCGTGCTGGGCCAGGTGAGGCGGCGCGCGAAGCAGCGTGGAGCCGCGCGCGAGGCGCTCGACGGGGCACGCGCCCTGTTCGAGGAGATCGGCGCACCGCTGTGGGCCGAGCGGGCCCGCGCCGAGCTCGGGCGCGTCGGCGGGAGACGCGCCTCGCCCGACGAGCTGACCCCGGGCGAACGCCGAATCGCGGAGCTCGTCGCGCGCGGGCGGACTAACCGCGAGGTCGCTGCGGAGCTGTTCGTCACCGTGCACACGGTGGAGAAGGCTCTGACGCGCGCGTACCGGAAGCTTGGCGTTCGGTCTCGCACGGAGCTCGCGCCCACGCTCGCGGAGCTCCGGATCCCGCCGGGCAAAGAGTAGGGATTTCCGGCTTTCGGGGCGAGCGCGCGTGCGCAAGCCTTGTTCTATGCCGAACTACTGCCTCGAGCTGTACCTGCCGCATGCATCCGCTTCATGGATCGAAGAGGCCGCAGCGGACGCGCAGCGCGCGGCCGGTGCGTCCGACGACGGCGGTCGCGTCCGTTATCTCCGCACGACCTACCTCGCCGACGACGAGACCTGCCTCCACTTCTTCGAGGCCGCGTCGGTCGAGCACGTCGCGGACGCGGCGCGACGGGCGGGGCTGACGACGGAGCGGATCACCCGTTCCGTCGATCCGCAGAACGACGATTTAGCCAAGGAGGAGTGACAAATGAGCAGGCAGATGAAAGCGTTGGCCGGCCTCGGTGCGGCTGCGTGCTTCGCGCTCGCCGCGGCCGCCGGCCCGGCCGGCGCCGACCGGCAGTCATTCAACGACTGGCACGTGCACGACGGAGGGACGGGCAATACCGACGCGAGTGGTCTCACGCACAGGGGCGTCTCGTTCTTCCCGGCGATCTTCACAGGCGGCGACGTCGCCGCATACAAGAGCAATCCTTCGTTGCTCGTCTACTGCCCGAACGCGACCGACAAGACGCTGCTCCACGACGGAGCAGTCCTCGGTGAGAACCTCCGCGACGGGGTGTGCATGAATGACCTATACATCATCCACCTGAAATCGGTGCCCGACGCGGACGTTGGACAGGTCCCGGCCGCGTGGACGCAAGTCTTCCACGAAACCGTTGCCGGAACGGGCTACACGACCTTCTACATGCTGACGCCGCACTAGCAGTACATCCTGCGACCGCGCGAGGCACATTTGCGCCTCGCGCGGCCGTCGCTACAGCCCGTGAGTGCAAGCGAGGGATCCGCCTCTCGGGTGGCGCCGTAGTGGCGTGATCGCGACATCGACCGCCTAATGTCGAGCGCATGACCTTGCCGATGCGCCCCATCGGCGATCGGTCCCGCAACCAGCGCCTGCGAGCAGCGATACACCTCTGCATGATCCGCGAGGCGTGCACCGGCTGCGGTTGCGATCAGTGCCCATGCCCGGACTGCAGCAGCCCATCCCCGGACTGCAGCAGCAAGAGATAGCGCGCGCCGAAGCAAGATAGGTCGACCCCCTCCTTCGCAGGGAGGGGACCTCCCGCAACGGGTGGCAGCCCACGGCAGACGCCCTGCTTACCATGTACTCTTCGCGGCAACCGGTCGCAGCCCACCGCAAACGGTTTTGGCTTGTTTCTGCCGTTCCTTCGCGAGAGCGATTTGCGGCTGATTGCCACTGGTTGCGCCCGCCGGGCTCCATAACGGCTCCATCCCTCATCGGCTAGGAGCGGAGCGAAAGAGGCGGCACGAGCATCTCGGCTTGATCGTCGAGATGACCACCGCTCGTCTTTCGGTCTTCGAGCTGCTCGTCGGGCACCGGGGCACTGAGACGCCGAGCGGCTCAGCGTTTGGCAGGTGCGTTGCTCGTCCGCTCGTCCGGGTCGTGGGCGCAATCGCAGGTGAGGCGGAGCATCAGCTCGACTGCCTGGTTGTCGCTGAGGCGCTGCTCGCAGGTAAGGGTGCGCCAGGTGTCGAAACTAAGCGCGACAGCGATTCCGGCGCGCAGCAGTGCGCGGCGGCGGCCGCGTAAGCGCCATGGCTCCGCGAGCACCTCGGTGACGCGCCGCCAGTGGTCGTGGTACGGCGCTACGACGGGGTGGTCGCGGGCGTCCGCGAGAACGTGGCTGATCATCGCCTGGGTGGCGCGGTGGTAGGCGTAGGTCTCGCGCAGTCCGGTTCGCAATCGCTCGACTGGGTCGGTTCGGGCACGCCAGCGGTCGGGGTCGGGGAAGGGGTGGCGCTTGAAGTACTGGCCGCTGCACGCGCGGGCGAGGGTCGGTTCGTCGGGGAAGTGGCGGTAGACGGTGACCCTTCGTACCTCGGCGCGCTCGGCGATCTCGCTCACTGTTGTCGCCGCCGGCCCGATCGTCTGGTGCAGCTCGATCGCGGCCTCGATGATCCGCTGCCGGGTCTGGTCTTGGTGCTGGGCGCGGCGCTTGAGCTGATAAGGGCGGCTCACCCCAATGATAGTACATGCTGTACCGCGAAACTTGACATGCTCCACGCAGACAAGTAGGTTTGCTGCGTC
>VAXG01000156.1 GCA_005883355.1 Actinomycetota bacterium
AGGAAGTCCGCTCGCAAAGTGAGCACGACGCGCACCCGCGAGCGTGGGTCGCCGGCGAGCGCGGTGAGGCCGTCGAGGAACGCGCGCCGAGTCTCCTCGTCGGCCGTCAGCGTAAAGAGCTCCTCGAACTGGTCGACGGCGAGCAGCAGGTCGGTTCCCTGCGGGAGGATCCGCTTCGCGACCCGGCGCATGCCCAGCTCGTCGCGCGCGAGGTCCTCGACGAGATCGTCCGGCCGCTTCACCGCGACACGCAGGATCGCCGCGGCCAGCTCCTCGAACGGATACCTGCCCGGGAACATGTCGCTGATGACCCACCGGTCCGAGCCGGGCAGCGCGCCGTTGCGCAGCGCCGGCACCAGTCCCGCCTTCACGACGGACGATTTCCCGATCCCCGACGGGCCCACGACGGCGACCAGGCGGTGGGCGCCGACCGCGGCGGCGAGCTCGCCGACGAGCGCCTCGCGTCCGTAGAAGTCGTCGGCGTCGGACTCGCCGAACGCCTGAAGGCCCTTGTACGGATTCTCCGCGGCCGTATACGTCTCGTCGAGCGCGACCGCGTCGGGACCGATCGCGGCCGTCAAGTCGGCCAGGAACGCTTGCACCGACTCGTGGCGCTCGCCGGGATCAGACGCGGTCGCGCGAACGACGACGTCACCAAGCGCGGCAGGTAGCTCCGGCCGAAGAGTATTCAACGAGGGCAGCGGACCGTCCATCGGTGGGCGCTGCCCCGTCAGCAGCTCGAACGTCAGCAGGCCGAGTCCGTATAGGTCCGAACGCGGTGTGTGCCGATGACCTGCCAGCTCCTCGGGCGGGACGTATGCGGGAGACGAGGCGACCGCGCGCCCGGGGTATTCCGCGTCGGCGAGACGCCCCGCAATTCCGAAGTCGGAGAGGTACGCGTTCCCCTCCTCGTCTAGGAGGACGTTCGCGGGCTTCACGTCGCGATGCACGACCCCCTGGCGGTGCGCGTACGCGAGCGCAGCCGCCACCTGCGCGAGCAGGCGCGAGGCCGGCTCGAGGTTCCACGGACCTCGCTCGAGCGCCTGCCGGAGTGAGCCGCCGCGTAGCCAGCGCATGATCAGGTATGCGCCCTCGGGGTCGCGCCAGTAGTCGTAGAGCGGAACGAGATGCGGATGCTCGAGTTGGGCGACGAGCCGCGCCTCCGACTCAAAGTCGCGGACGAACGACGGCTGGTTGACGAGATCGGGCCGGATGACCTTGACCGCGACCTCTCGGCCGACAGACGGCTGGTACGCGCGGTAGACGATGCCGAAGTCGCCGACGCCTACCTGCTCGCGGAGCTCGTACCCGCGTACAGAGCGGCCGAACGCATCGGGCGCGACCGGGGGCGGCAGCCGGTCGATCCGGAGCGGGGGGAAGTCGGCAGGAAGTCCGTCGAGCAGGAGCTGGAAGACGTTCTGCGGGCTGCCGATGCCCTTGAACCGGACCTCGCCCAGCGCCTTCGCCTGCCAGCCTGATCGCGTGGCCGACAGTGCGGCGTGGGCGTCGCCCGATAGCAGCACCTGCCCGCCGTGCGCGGCGGCGAGCATGCGGCCGGCCCGGTTGAGCACGGGGCCGAAGTAATCGCCGCCGCGCCCCTCGACCTCACCCACATCGACCGCCATCCGGACGGAGAGCGGACCGGTTTCGCCCCAGCGCGCGGCCGCGAGCTCTCGCTGGGTCTGGCTGGCGGCGGCGACGGCTGCGCCGACGTCCGCGAACGCGATGTCCACGCCGTCGCCGACGCGTTTGACAACCCGGCCGCCTGCGGCCTCGACGGCGCCGAAGACGATGCGGTCGTGCTCACCGACGGCCGCCCGCATTGCCTTCGTGTGCAGTTCCCACAGCACCGTCGAGTCCTCGACGTCGGTGAGCAGGAACGCAACCGTCTGCACCTGCGACTCGGCCTCGAGCAGCAGCGACTTGTCGTGGTTGAGGATCCGCCGCTCCAGCTCCTGCAGCTGCGGTGACGGCTCGAGCCCGAGTTCCTCCCCGAGATACGCGCGCGTCTTCTGGTACGCGCGGAGCGCCTCCGCTTGCCGGTCGGAGCGGTAGAGCGCGAGCATGTGCTGCGCACGGAAGCGCTCATAGACGGGGAACTCCTCGCACCGCACCTCCAGTTCCGCGATGAGATCTGCGTGGTGGCCGAGCGCAAGCTCCGCCTCGATCCGCGTCTCGACTGCGCGCAGGCGCAACTCCTCAAGCCGGCGCGCCTCGATCTCGAGCGGGAAAGACCCTGCCACGTTTGCGTACGGATTCCCTCGCCAGAGCGCGAGCGCAGCCCGGAGCCGCTGAGACGCCTCCGCCGGGTCGGTCTCGACGAGATCGGCGGCGCGGGAGACGGCCTGCTCGAATCGAACGGCGTCCACGTGGCGGGGATCGGTCGCGAGCCGATACCCACCGTCGTCGCGCACGATGATGTCGCCGATCACGGCCCTGAGATTCGAGACGTACGTCTGCAGCGTCGAGCGTGCTCCGGGTGTGGGCTCTTCGCCCCAAACGCCGTCGATCAGCGCGTCGACCGTGACCGGCTTTCCCACCTCGGCTGCGAGCAGCGCGAGCACGGTGCGCTGCTTCCGGCCGCCGAGGTGGACGTCGGCGCCGTCGCTTGCGACCTCGAGCGGCCCCAGGACGCGAATCTCCACGTCAGCCTCAACATACGACCGTTCGTGACGGGTGCCTAGGGCGTCGGGTCGCTGAAGCTGCAGCTCGCTCATGCCCGCGACCCTACGACGGGCCTCTCCAAAAAAGCTCCAGAACCGACGCCTGCCGCGGCAAGCGCAGGGGCTTGGAGCGTTTTTGGAGCGGACAGCCGTACGGTGCGTCGATGACCAGTGCCAAGACAGGGAGGAGCAGAACGTGATGACGTTCAGATGGATCAACAGCGGCGTACTGCCGCGCCTCGTAGTACTCGCCGTCGCCTGCGCGGTTGTTGTAGTGGCCCTCGCGGGGGCCGGCATTGCTTCGGCCGCACCCTCGACGCCGGCCGGCGGCGACGCCGCTTACCAGGTCGAGATCTCCGGCAACGTCCCCGGCAAGACCGGTGGCGGCAGCTGGTTCTGGCTCGAGCTCGACAAGGACGGCGGCGGCATCTACGCAGGATCCGACTGCGCCCACGGCGGAGGCGGCGCATCTGCCGACCGAGGGGCGCTGTCGTGGGAACGGCAGGGCGAACAACTTGTGATTCACGGTGTGCAGTCGGGCGGGCTGCCGCCGTTCGCGTACGAGCCGATTTTGGTCCCGGCCTCATACGGTCACTACGTCAAGACGTTCGCGCAGGTCTTTCCGACGTTGACCGCGTTCCTGACCTCGGTTGGCGCCGACCTCAGCAACGGCGTGGTGCAGGTGCAGGTTGCCCCGTAAGCAGCGCAGGAGACCTCTCGCAGTGTGTCCAGCAGGACGAAGTGAAAGGAGGTGACATGTACAAGGTCAAGCATTGGTCGATCGGACTAGGCGGCGCAGCGACGCTTGTGCTAGCGCTCGCGTTCGTACCGTCGGCGTTCGCCGCGCCGAGCGGCTGGTTCGACAACACGAAGTCGTATACGGAGGACACCGGCATCGTCTGCGGTAGCGGCGCCAACTCGTTCGACATCATCGACAGCGCGACGGTCCACAAGTATGGGCCGAGCTTCAGCGACACGAACGGCAACTTCGTCAAGGACATCAACTTCATCGACACCGTCGGCACGTTCAGTAACTCCGTGACGGGGGCGTCCGTGACGTACAAGTCGCGCAGCATCGAGCACGACAGCCTCGCGATTCCAGGCGACTTCAGCAGCACGTTCACCGCCGTCACGACCGGCGAGATGAACATCGTGGTACCGGGAGCAGGTGCCGTGTGGCAGGCGACCGGCCGGCTCGTCGACACCTTCTATCCCAACGGCGACGAGACGTTGGATTTCTACGGGCCGCACGACCCCTTCGTGTACTTCTTCCTCGGCGATACGTCGGTCGCGCAAAAGCTCTGCGCTGCACTCGGAGCGACGTAGTCTCAGGGGACAGCTGCGTAGCGCGGCAAGATCTCGCTCAGGCGGGGCGGCGGAAGTCGCCCCGCCTGAAGCTGTCAGGAGGAGGTCGATGTGTCGCCGCTCGACCGCCCGCGGCCCTGGCGCCAGCCATCGGGCGCTGGAAACGCTGTGGAAACGGCCGGATGAAATCAGGCGAAAGAAAGATCGCACCGTCGACGGCGGCACAAACAAGCGAAGAAGCCGTATAACTGCGCGCATGATGCGGCTAGACGAAGCCGGATGAAAGGCTCTCGTCACACCTGTCACGCCGGAGGTCGCCGGTTCGAGTCCCGTCGCTCCCGTAAAAGCCCTGCAAATCAATAGATGTGTTTGACATAACGACGCCGGCTTCTTTCCATCCCGCGCAGATCCCGCACGAGAATCGGCCGGAAATCCCCACAAGGAGCCGGCGGTCGCCGGGAATCCCGCAGAAGGATGACCGGCCAGGTCGGCCGGAGGTCTTGTCTCGCCCTAGGTGACGTGCCTCGACAGGTTGTGGACGGCTGAGTAGGTCATCCGGGCCTCCTTCGAGGCTGTGGGT
>VAXG01000103.1 GCA_005883355.1 Actinomycetota bacterium
CGATGCCCTGGTCGGCGTCGCTCATCCAGGCGACGACCAGCGAGCACATCGCCGCGTCGAAGGTGCCGTCGTCCCAGGGCAGCGACTCGGCGACGCCCTCGCGCACGTCCGCGCCCGGGATGCGTGCCTGGCACGCAGCGGCGAACTGGGGGGCGGGGTCGATCGCGGCGACGTTGTCCTCGCCGACGCGCCCGGCGAGCTCGACGGCGAGCGCGCCCGGGCCGCAGCCGACGTCGAGGACCCGCATGCCGGCGCGCACGCCGGCGGCATCGGCGAACCTCGGCGCCAGCCCGGTGGCATAGCGGCCCATGAAGCGGTCGTAGTGCTCGACTGCGGCGGTGAACTCGGCCATCGCGCCACTAAACGCGACGGCGGCCGTGTGCGTCAACCGTCGCGGTCACCGCGGCATGGCCGCGCAGGGGCCGTGGCAAAAGCATGGCGGTCGGCCTCGCGGCGAGGGGCCGGCGATAAGCCACGGCCTCCAACGAACCAGGAGGACCCCATGACCGACGTCGTGCGCCTAACGAACGCGACCGAGATCCACGAGGCGTTCCTCAGCCTCGCCTGCGCGATCCTCTGCTTCAGAATCACTCGCCGACAAGCTCAAGGCGGATCGCCATCGCGGGGGAACGGGACCGAGGGCTGCGCGAGCGTGCTTTCGCCCGAACGACTGTTGACTGCCGGGACCGTTAGCCGGCCGACACGGCGGCTAGCTGGCCGCAGGCGGCCTGGATGTCACGCCCTCGCGTGAGCCTGACGGTCGCCGGCAACCGCGCGCGATCGAGCGCTGCCTTGAAGGCCGCGATCGCCTTCGAGGTGGAACCGTCATACATCCCGGTCGGGTTGTACGGGATCAGGTTCACCTTGAAGACCTTCGGGTCGAGCAGTTCCGCAAGCGCGCGGGCCTGTTCGACGCGGTCGTTGACGCCGCGCAGCATCACGTATTCGACGAAGACCTTCCGCCGGCGTCGTGCGAAGTAGCGAGCGCACTCCGCGATCACGTCCGCGAGCGGATAGCGCTCGTTCACGGGCATAAGCTGACTGCGGAGCTCGTCGGTCGGCGCGTGCAATGAGAAGGCCAGCCTGATCGGCTCCTCGACCTCGTCGACGAACCGGCGTAGGCCGGGCAGCCACCCCACCGTGGAGATGGTCGTGCGACGCCAGGTGATTCCGACGTCCGGAAGCGCCCGCGCGGCCTCGAGCACCGAGTCGAGGTTGAGCATGGGCTCACCCATCCCCATGAAGACCGCGTGGTCGACGGGCTCGATGCGTCGGAAGTGCAAGGCCTGGTCCACGATCTCGGACGCGGTCAGATTCCGCCCGAAGCGCATCTGCCCGGTCGCGCAAAACGCGCAGGTAAGTGGACAGCCGGACTGCGACGAGACGCAAACGGAACGCCGTCCGTCGCGGTAGCGCATCAGGACGGCCTCCACCGGATGGCCGTCACCCGTGCGAAACAGTGCCTTGACGGTACCGTCCCTTGCCTTCGCTTCCTGGACGAGGTCGAGCGTCGAAAACGGCACCTCCTGCTCGAGTTGCGCGCGCAGCGAGGTCGGAATGTTCGTCATCTCGCGGTAGCCAGCTGCACCACGGGCGGCCCACTCCCAGACTTGCCCGGCGCGGTACCCCGCCTCTGCACGCTCGGCAAGACGCTGTTGCAACAACGCACGATCCATCTTGCCCAGGGTAGCTTTGCTCATGACCTCGTCCCATGAACCCTGGTGGGCCGGAGGCGTCCTCTACCAGGTGTATCCGCGTTCATTTGCGGACTCGAACGGCGACGGCGTCGGCGACCTCGTCGGTCTGCGCGGACGTCTGGACTACCTGCACTGGCTCGGCGTCGACGGCATCTGGCTCAACCCGACGTTCCCCTCGCCGAACCGCGACTGGGGCTATGACGTCTCGGACTACCTCGACGTCCATCCAGATCTGGGGACGCTCGAGGACCTCGACGCCCTCATCGCAGCCGCGGGCGAACTTGGGATCCGCGTTCTCCTCGACCTCGTCCCGGCTCACACGAGTGACCAGCATCAGTGGTTCATCGAGTCGCGTTCGTCGAGGCAATCGGACCGCCGGCCGTTCTACATCTGGCGCGACGAGGCCGACGAACAGGAGAGTGTCTTCGGCGGGAGGGCGTGGAGCTACGACGAGCCGACAGGCCAGTACTACCACCATCTCTTCCTGCCCGAGCAGCCCGACCTCAACTGGATGCAGCCTGCTGTGCGCGACGCGTTCGAAGAGATCTTGCGCTTCTGGTTCGACCGTGGCGTCGCCGGCTTCCGCATCGACGTCGTGCACGAGCTCGTGAAGGATCCTCCGAGTCGGCCGAATCGCACCGAGATCCACAAGGTGCTGCGGCGTTGGCGGTCGCTTGCAGGCGGCTATGAGCCCGAGCGGTTGCTCGTTGGGGAGACATGGGTCATGGACCTCGAAGAGCTGGCGCGCTTCTACGGCCGCGACGACGAGCTCCACCTTGCCCTCAACTTTCCGTTCATGTTCGCCGGCTTCGAGGCGACGGCGCTCGCGGATGTGGTCGAGCGAACGGAAGCGGTGCTACCACTCGCCGCCTTGCCCGTCTGGGCCCTGTCGAATCACGATGTCGTCAGGTTCCCGACGCGGATGTGTGACGAGGACGACGTGAAAATCCGCACCGCGCTGCTCGCACTCCTAGCGTTGCGCGGGACCTCGGTTCTCTACTACGGAGACGAGCTCGGCATGCGACAGGTCGAGATTCCCACCGATCGGGCCCTCGACGTGCACGGTCGCGACGGAGCGCGGACGCCGATGCCCTGGGGTGACGTCGAGTGGCGCAATCCGTGGCTCCCGCTCGGGGCGAATGTCGCAACGGTTGCCGAGCAGCGCGGCGCCCCCGGATCCGTCCTTAGCTTCTGCCGGGACGCGATTGCTCTTCGGCGCGGGCGTGAGGATCTCGTCTCCGGCGGCTACACGCCGCTCGCGGGCGACACGGGAGTGTGGGCGTGGCGGCGCGGGAGCACCACCGGCATCGCGCTCAACCTGACCGATTCGGCGGCGTCCGTCCCCTTCGAAGGGAAGGTCCTCCTCTCGACGAGAGGCCGCGACGATCCCTCGCGCCTCGAGCCGTGGGAAGGAGTGGTCGTCGCGCTTACTTAGCGCAGGAAGGCGAGTAGCGCCACGCGTCCTGGATTGCCGAGCGCTCGCCGACCACCAGGTCGACGCCCCGGCCGAGGACGCGCTCCAGCACCTCGACGTCCACGTCCGCAGGATCGGCCACGGCGACCTCCATGCGTCCAGAGTCGAGGAAGCGGACCGGGACCACGAACATGCGACGCGCAACCTCGAGCGGGAGGAGCCGAGCCGCCAACGGGTCGAGGGGGTGGCGAACCAGGTCGACGTAGCGCAAACCGGCCTGCTCCGCCAGCGCGGCCGCAAGCTCCGGCTCGTAGAGCCAGCCGCGTGCAAGGAGTGTCTCGCCGAGTCTCATGCCGGTGACCTTGACCTCGCCGAGCGCTTCGTCGAGTCGCTCGTGCGTGATCCAGCCCTTCTGCACGAGAATCGAGCCGAGCATGGGGCGGACCTCGTGCTCGAAGTAGCCGTGGTCAAGACGAAGCGGGGCGGCGGATCCCGAGGCGATCCGAAGACCGCCACCGAGATAGCGCTTGTCAGAGGGTGTCATCTGTATGCCTTTCCGCCTTTTTCATCGGCTGCGAAGGCCTTGCGGATGATCGCCCGGCCGGGGGACGAGGCCAAAGCTGCAAAATAGGACTGTGATCGATCTACGGTCGGATACGTTGACCCAGCCGACGCCGGCGATGCGCGACGCGATCGCGAACGCCGCGGTCGGCGACGAGCAGAAGCGAGAGGACCCGACCGTCAACGAGCTCGAGCGCCGCGGGGCCGAGTTCCTCGGGCACGAGGAGGCGGTCTTCCTCCCGACGGCGACGATGGCAAACCAGATCGCCCTGAACATCCACGGCCGCCCGGGCGATACGCTGCTCGTCGAGCGGCACGCTCACATCATGCTCTCGGAGCTGGGGGGTCCGGCCGCCCACTCGGGCCTGCTGACGATCGGGCTGGAGGGAACGAAGGGCCGATTCTCGCCGGACCAGGTCGTCTCGGAGATCCGCGACCGCACGAGCGTGCACGTTGCGCCGACTCGGGTGGTCACGATCGAGAACACGCACAACAGCGCCGGAGGTCGCGCCTGGCCGCTGGACGAAGTCGACGCGATCGTCGCGACCTGTCGCGAGCACGAGCTCGCGGCACACCTCGACGGCGCACGGCTCGTCAACGCGGCGGTCGCGACCGGCGTCGACTCGGCAAGGATCGGGCGCGGCTTCGACACCGTGACCCTCTGCTTCTCGAAGGGCCTCGGCTGTCCCCTCGGCGCGTTGATCGCGGGCTCTGCGGAGCTGATGGCGCGAGCGCGACGCGGGAAGCATTACTTCGGTGGCGCGATGCGCCAAGCGGGCATCGTCGCCGCAGCGGCGCTCTATGCGCTCGACCACCACGTCGATCGCATCGCCGACGACCACGCCCGGGCGCGGCGACTCGCGGAAGGGCTTGCGGAGGCGGGCGTCAGCGTCGACCTCGAACAGGTAGAGACGAACTTCGTGCAGATCGACGTGGGTCCGGATCGCGGCGGGGCAATCGAGCGGATGAAGAAGAGCGGCGTGCTCGTGTCGACGACCGTGCACCCGACGGTCGTGCGCGCAGTGACGCATCTCGACATCTCGGACGACGACATCGACGCGGCAATCGAAGCGATCCCCACGGCGCTCGGCGCTACTCGTACTGGAGTGCCTCTAGAACGTTGAGCCTGGCGGCGCGGCGCGCCGGGAAGATCGACGCCAGGACCCCGACGAGGATCGTCGCGACCACGAAGATCACCAGCGACGTCCACGGCACCGCAAAAACGATGCCCTCGCTCGAGAGCGCGTGGGTGACGAGTAGCGCGAGGAAGACGCCGACCGCCATCCCCAGGACACCGCCGATGAGCGCCGTCACGATGCTCTCGTGGCGAATCATCGAGCGCGTCTGCCGTCGGGTCATTCCGACCGCGCGGAGCATCCCGATCTCACGCGTTCGTTCGAAGACCGTCAGGACGAGCGTATTGACGATGCCGAAGAGGCTCACGATCACGGAGAGGAGCAGCAGCACGTAGAGAAGGATCAGGATCTTGTTGATAGGCCGCTCGAAGTTCTTCTTGAACTGGGCTGAGGTCTGGATCTTTGCGTCGGCGAAGCCCTTCACCTGCTGGTCGAGAATCCTCGTATTCGCATCGGTGATACCGCCGCGGACATTCACGAACACCATCTCGTTCTCCGGGCTCGGATAGTTCTTGTCGAAGAGCGCGTTCGAGATCGTCACAGATCCGAACGGCGAGCCGCCGTTCGGCAGCTTGAAGACCCCTTTGACGTGGACGGTGAACGTGTGGTTCGACGGTGTCGTCACCTTGATCGGCGATCCGAGCGTCAGGTGGTGTTTCTTCGCGAATTTGTGGTCGACGAAGGCGCCGTCCATGCCGAGCTGCGCGGGCACCGCCGTAGAGCCCTCTTTCCAATCGAGGTGGATGACCTTCGCCAGGTTCTTGTCGGCTCCGGTGAGGTTGTCGGTGCTTCCGTAGATGCGCGCCGAGCCGGCCCGCACGCCGGAGATGGTGGTCAGGTTCGGGGCCTTTGCGAGTTGGTTCTCCGCCGACACCGCGAGGGGGGTGAAGGTGTCGGTTGCGGTCAGCGCGTAGTTGCCCTTCAGCAGCTGGTCGACGGCGCTTTCGAACGACGTCCGGATCCCCTGTCCGAGGATCGCGACGAACGTGACGAGGGCCAGGCCGATCATCAGCGCGGAGGCGGTCGACGCCGTGCGCTTCGTGTTGCGCATCGTGTTGTCGCGCGCGAGCACTCCGGCGGCTCCGCCGATGCGAGTTGCAGGCCAGCCGAGGATCGAGGCGAGGGGGCGTACGAGGCGGGCGGCGTTCGACGAGACGCCGAAGAACAGCAGCACGACCCCGAACCCGAGTGAGACGAGGCGGTTGGCGGTCGAAAGACCGTGACCCAGGACGCCGTAGCCGAGGAGAAGAATGCCGAGTGCGAGGGTGATCAGTGCGAGGATCGGCATCAGGCGCGCGAAGCGGCCTGGGGGGAGAGTCGCCCCCTCGCGCACGGCGGCGATCGGCGGTACGCGCGTGGCGCGGAGGGCCGGTCGCAGGCTCGCCACCAACGTGATCACGATTCCCACGAGGAGGCTCACGATGATCGTGCGAGTCGCGAAGATGGTTCCGGCAGTCGGCAGGTCGAAGCCGATCACTTTGAAGAGCGCGTTGAGGCCTTTGGCGAGGCCGAGCCCGAGGAAGAGGCCGACGACCGAGCCGAGGGCGCCGACGACGAACGCCTCGATCACGACCGCCTTCAGGATCTGACGGCGCGTCGCGCCTAGGGTTCGTAGCGTCGCGAACTCGCGTACGCGCTGCGCGATGGTGATCGAAAGCGTGTTCGCGATCACGAAGCTTCCTACGAAGAGCGCGATTCCGGCGAAGGCGAGCAGGAAGTACTTGATGAAGGAGGTGAAGCTCACGCTCTTCTTGTCCTTCTTCACCTGCGCCGCGACGTCCGTGGCCTGAACGGTTGCCGGCAGGAGCGGCTTGATCTCGGCGAGAAGTTGGGGCGTCGAGACACCGCTCTTCGCCTGGACACGAATGACGTCGAGCTTGCCTGCGCGGTGAAACAGCTTCTGCGCGGTCGGGATGTCGAAGACGGACATGGTCGCGCCGCCGATCGAGACGCCGGGCAGCTTCACGATTCCCGCCACGTGGAACGTCTGAACGGGGCCGCGGCTCTGGATGCCGATCGTGTCGCCGACCGCGTAATGCTGCTTACTTGCGGTCCCGCTGTCGATCGCGACCTGGTTCGGCCCTTCCGGCCATGTTCCGGCGGTGACCTCGAGTGGATTGAAGCGCTGGTCGCCGCCCGGGTCGACGCTGAACGCAAGGTTGGGCGCACCACCCTTTGCCACGACCTTGCCGTCACGGCCGACGAGCTTCGTCTTGTCATCCGTAAGAGAGCCTGCGGCCGCGTTGACATCGGGGAGCGCCTTGATCTTGGCGAGCACCGACTCCGGGAAGCTCGGAGGCTGAACCGTGTTGCCGTTGCTGTCCGTGTCGAACGCGGTCTTGCCGCTGACCACGACGTCGGCGTTCTTGTAGGACTGCGTGATGATCGAGTCGAAGGCGCCGTTCATGGTGTCCGTGAGGACGAACGTGCCGCTGACCATCGCGACGCCGAGGATGATCGCAAACGCGCTCAGCGACGCGCGCAGCTTTCGTCCCGCCAGTCCCTTCAGTGCGACCTTGATCATCTGGCTGCGATGTCTTCCAGGACGGAGATGACCTCGTGCGCGTCGGAGCGGCCGAGCTCCTTCACGATCAGGCCGTCGTCGAGGAAGAGGATCCGATCCGCGATTGCCGCGGCGCGCGCGTCGTGGGTCACCATAACGGTGGTCTGCCCGTAGGAATCGACGGAGCTGCGCATTACCTCGAGGATCTCGCCGCTGGTCGTCGAGTCGAGGTTGCCGGTCGGCTCGTCGGCGAAGACGATCGTCGGCTTGCTGACGAGCGCGCGGCCGATGGCGACACGCTGCTGCTGTCCGCCCGAGAGCTCGGCGGGACGGTGCGTGCGTCGGTCAGCGAGCCCGATCCTGTCCAGTAGCTCGTCGACCCATGGGCGATCGGGCTTCGCGCCCGCGATCGAGAGCGGCAGCAGGATGTTCTCCTCCGCTGTGAGCATCGGGAGGAGGTTGAAGAACTGGAAGATGAAGCCGATGTGCCGGCGCCTGAGCTTGGTCAGGTCCGAGTCGTTCAGCTTCGAGATGGCCGTGCCGTCGATTGCAACCTCGCCGGAGGTCGGTTTGTCCAGGCCGGCGAGGATGTGCATCAGGGTGGACTTGCCGGAGCCCGACGGGCCCATCACGGCCGTAAGCTGGCCCTTGGGCACGTCGAGGGAGACGCCTCGGAGCGCGTCCACAGCGGTGTCGCCCTCGCCGTAACGCCGAGTCAAGTCGGTGGCAGAGACGACCGGCCCCGCGGAGGAAGCCTCGCCTGCCGCTGCTGTTGCTGCCATTTGCGCGGGAACTGCCACTGTCTCGCTCATCTGTCCTCCATGTCGGTGCGGCCAGTGTCCACCGTAGCGGGATGGCTCACAAGGCGGCCTACTGGCCGCTGTCTGGTGCGGTTAACCGCACCCGCGCGGTCTTATCGGTCTCCCGCGGAGAGGAACCAGATGACGAAACCGCCGTAGACGGCGATCAGGAGCGCTCCCTCCCAACGCCGGGCACGGCCGTCACGGATCACGAAGCCGACGAAGAGCGCCGCCGCACCCATGGCCACGAGCTCGATCGGCCTGAACGCAAGCGAGAGCGGGTGCGCGGAGGCGAAGGACGCCAACGTGACCACGGGGATGACGAGGAGTCCGACCTGGGCGCTCGAGGAGATCGCGATCTCGGTCGCGAGCTTCATCTTCCCGCGGCGGGCGATCACGACCGCGCCACCGTGCTCAGCAGCATTGCCGACGATCGCGACGATGACGATTGCGATGAAGAACTCGGAGAGATTCGCCGCTTCCGCGAAGGCCTGGAGGGAGTGGACGAGGATCTCGCTGATCACCGCGGTCGCTGCCGTGGCCGCTCCGAGGATCACGAGTGCCGTGCGCAGGCTCCATCCGCTCGAGTCGGTTACCTCGTGTGCCGGGCGACGCCTGAGATCGGCGATCGTGACGGCGAGGTAGAGGCCGAGCAGCACGATCGCAGGGCCGACGCTGAGCACGGCGAGCGAGTGGCGATTCGGGTTGCTGTGCCACCCGGGGACCGACGGGATCAGCAGCAGCACCACGGCGACGATGACAAGGCCCAGCTGGCTGAGCAGCGAGCGCCGGTCGAGCTCTGCGTTGTCCTTGCCGAGGACCAGCGCCGCACCGAGCACGAGCAGGATGTTCGAGACGATGCTGCCGGCCACCGAGCCACGCACGACATCAGGCAGGTTGTCCGCAACCGCGATCAGGGCGATGATGACCTCGGGCGCGTTTCCGAAGCTCGCGTTCAACAGACCGCCGATGCGTGGGCCCGTGTGTTCTCCCGCGTGTTCGGTCGCCTCCCCGATCAGCCAGGCCAGGGGGATCAACGAGAGCGCGGCCAGCACGAACAGGGCCGTCTTGTCCGGGTGGACGAAGACGTCGAGGAGCGTCGTGATCGGGGCGAGCGCGAGCGAAGCCCAAAGGAGTCGTCGCGCCACGAGCTCCTAGCCTAGCGGCCTTAGCTGATCTACAGCCTTCATGTCAAGTCTTGCGGAGGCCGCTTTTCGGGACGACAATTCCGGCATGCAACCACCACCGGCCCAGCGCCTCGAGGCACTGACCGTTACGGAGCTTCCGCTCCGGCCTCAGGACGAGTTGGAGTGCCGCAGGTGTGAGGTGCACTGCGACAAGGTGGTCTATCCGTCCGCATGCGTGGAGCGCGCCTGCCCGTTCTTGTATGCCTACGAGGAATTCGGGCACACGTACATCGGCTGTATGCAGCGGGTGTACGGCGTCGAGATCGATCTGGAGATGCTGCGAGAAGCCGAGGCGCGCCGCGAAGGGTTCGGTGCGATGCGCACGACGCGTGCGCCGCTCCCGATGTGCCGCGTCGAGGTGGAGGAGTGCTACGACGCGGGACGATCGGGCGAGCTCGGGTGCGTGAACCCGGAATTCCACGAGCTTCCCCTCGGCAGACCGACGTTCAAGGTCTTCGCCCAGCTGGCGGACTGAGCGCGCGGACCCCAGGCGCGTCGCGGCCGCGTCGAGCCGGCGACGCTCTCTAGGAGGTCGCGCGGGCGTGGAGCTCGCGAAGCTTGCGGATCTCGTCGGCGTTCGGGCCCTTTCCGTCTGCGCCGGGCACCTCGAGGACGACGGGTAGCGCTTGCAGCTTCGGGTGCGCGAGGAAGACCCCGAGCCCCTCGCCGATCAACCCTTCCCCGATGTTGTCATGGCGGTCGCGATTCGATCCAAGCGGCGCCTTGGCGTCGTTCGCATGGAGCGCGCGCAGGCGGTCGAGCCCGATGCGCTGGTCGAGATCCTCCAGCAACGCGGACCAGGTCGACGCATCGGTGACATCCACGCCTGACACGAAGAGATGGCACGAGTCGAGACAGACGCCGAGGCGCTCGTGCCGTCCGAGCGCGGTGAAGACGGCGGCGAGCTCGTCGAGCGAGCGACCGATCGTCCCGCCCGCGCCGGCGGAGTTCTCCATCAGCAACCAGGTTCGGTCGTTGCAGCGGTCGAGCACCTGCTCGACCGCCGGCACGAGCCGCTCGAGGGCGGTCTCGAAGCCGGCACCGAGATGCGAGCCGAGGTGCAAGACAACCGCGTCGGCCTCGAGCACGCACGCCGTGTCGACCGTCGCGCGCATGGTGTCGACGCTCTTCGAGTAGATCGCGTCGTCCGGCGCGGCGAGGTTCACGAGATAGAGCGCGTGAACGAGGACAGGGACGCCGGCCTCCTCGCGTTTCGACCTGAACTCCTCGAGATCCGCGGGGTCGTGCTCGGGGAACCGCCAGGTGCGTGGGCTCTGGACGAAGAGCTGCACCGTCTCCGCGCCCATCGCGGCCCCGTTGTCGAGCGCCTTCTTCACACCTCCAGGACAGTGGGCACCGAACAGCACGCCAGTAACCTAACGGTGTGTCCGTTCGTGTCCGCATGGCTCCGAGCCCGACCGGCTTCCTCCACATCGGGAACGTCCGGACGGCGCTCTTCAACTGGCTGTTCGCCCGCAACAAGGGCGGGGAATTTCGACTGCGGATCGAGAACACCGACACGAGCCGCGAGGTGGAGGAGGCGACCCAGCAGATCCAGGATTCCCTTCGCTGGCTCGGGCTCGACTGGGACGGCGACGTCACCTTCCAGCTCGACCGGCTGCAGGACTGTGCCGCCGTCGCGCACCGTCTCGTCGAGGAGGGGAAAGCGTACGAGGACGAGGGCGCGATTCGCTTTCGCATGCCTGACGAGGGCGGCACGGCCTGGGACGACGCGGTGCGCGGCCGGATCGAGTTCCCGAACGACAAGCTCGAGGACCTCGTACTCGTTCGCTCCGACGGACGGCCGACCTACAACTTCGCGTCGCCGATGGAGGACGTATGGGACGGAATCACCCACGTCATTCGCGGTGAGGACCACATCTCGAACACGCCGAAGCAGATCAACATCATCCGCGCCGTCGGCGCTGAACCTCCCGTCTACGCGCATGTCTCGCACGTCCTGGGCCCCGACGGCAAGAGCCTGTCGAAGCGACATGGATCGGTGACCGTGGACGAGTTTCGACACGCGGGTTATTACGCGCCCGCGTTGATGAACTTCCTCGCGCTCCTCGGCTGGAGCTACGACGACAAGACTACGATCATGTCGCGCGACGAGTTGATCGAGCGGTTCAGCCTCGACCGCGTGGTTCCGAGCCCGGCCACGTTCGACTACGAGAAGCTCGACTGGCTGAACGGGATGTACCTGCGAGCTCTGTCACCGGAGGAGTACGCCGCCGAGCTCGTGCGCTACCTGCGCGATGAGGGCTACGACTGGGACGAAGCGCTCATTCGGCGGGCTGCGCCGATCGTGCAGGAGAAGATCGAGCGCTTCGGACAGTTCCCCGACTTCGCCGGATTCCTCTTCCGCGACATCGAGCCGGATCTAGCACTGCTCAACGGGGCCGCCCCGGTCGTCACCGCCGCCCGTGAGGAGCTCCAGAGTGTGGAGCCGTTCGCCGCTCCCGAGATCGAGGCCGCGCTGCGTGCTCTGGCCGACCGGCTGGAGCTGTCACCGCGCAAGGCTTTCGAGCCCATCCGCGTCGCGGTCACCGGCTCGAAGGTCTCACCCGGCTTGTTCGAGAGCCTGGAGCTGCTCGGGAGGGAGGAAACGCTGCGCCGTCTCAGCGCTGCTGCCGACCGCGCAGCTGTCTAGGGCTCGCGAGCGGGTCGAGCGCGCGCTGGAACGCAAGCCAGGAACGGCGCCTGAACTGCGGTGAAGGCCGCGGGATGCGGCTCGAAGCTCGATCGATCTCGTGCTCGTAGTCGCGCTGGGAATCGGCACCCTCGCTTCTCATTTTCAACTAGTAAACGGAGTCTCCCGGGATGTAGGTACGCGTAGAATCCCGGCCCGCGTGGACTCGCCCAGCCACACCGTGCTTGTCGTCGACGACGACGCAGCCATCCGTTTCCTGTGCCGTGTGAACCTGGAGCTCGACGGTTGGGCCGTACGCGAAGCAGGAACGCTCGACCAGGCTCGGGAGACCCTCGCGGCGGGCCCCGTCGACGTCGTCGTGCTCGACGTTCACGTCGGAGCCGAGAGCGGGCTCGCCTTCATTGCGGAGATTCGGGGGCGCCACGCGGGTCTCCCCGTCGTGCTGCTCACCGGGTCGGTCGGGTCGCCGGATGTCGAAGGAGTCGACGCCGACGCAGTGATCTCGAAGCCTTTCACGCTCGAGCAACTGACCGGTACAGTCGGCAGGTTCGTGGTACGAAACCGCCCCGAGGCTCGATAGAGTCTTCGAGATGTCGACCACTGCGGTACGCAGTCCCGCGGAGTTCGAGGAACAACTCCAGCGGTATCTGTACGAGCGGTCGGAGGAGGGGCGAGCCGTCCGCGTTGGCGAGAAAGAGGTATCGGAGCAGGCGGCGATCGTCGCCCGGTACGCCGACCTCTTCAGCCGTGACCAGTTGCGGGCGCTCAGAGACGAGGAGGAGCGCGCGGTCGAAGATCGGCGCGAATGGCTCTACCGGCTCCGGAAGACCTGCGAGAGCGGGCTCATCGCAGCTGAGCTCGCCGAGAAAGACGACGAGCTCGAGAACGAGATCCTCGCAGCGCGCGTCGAATTCAAGGGAGAGGAGCTCCCCCTGCGCTCCGCACTGGCCAGGCTCTCGGTCATCTCCGACTACGCGGACCGCGACGAGCTCGGAGAGCGCTATAGGCGGAGGTCAGCCGACTTCAACGAACAGCGGCTCGAGCTCCTCCGCGCTTACGAGGAGCTGGAGGCGGACCTGACGGAAGAGCCCGACGCGGTGGCGAGGACAGAGGAGGAGAAGCAGATCTCCCTGCGCGACCTGGAACACGTCCTCGCGGCCGCGAGCGACGAGATCGAGAGCCGCTTCGTGGCGTCGCGCGAACGTTGGTTCGAGCGGTTGCTCGGCCCGGACCGCGAGGAGCTGCCGTCGTCCGCGCACATGGGTTACATCCGGCGGCTGTCGCCGCTCGACTCCACGTACACCAAGGAGCGCGCGACTGACGTCTGCCTGGCGACTCTGTCGGCGCTCGGCTTCGACCTCGCCGCGGACCGCAACATCCGTCTCGACCTCGACGACAGGCCGCAGAAGTCTCCCCGCGCGTGCGTGATCGCGTCCGATCCGCCGCACGTCGTCCACCTGATCACTCGTGCGCAGGGCGGCCTGCACGACTATCAGGCTTTCCTGCACGAAGCCGGTCACGCTCTCCACTACGCGGGTGTCGATCCGAATCTGCCCTACACCTTCCGCAGGCTCTCCCGCGATCATGCGCTGACCGAGATCTACTCCTACATCTGCGAGGCAATCACGCGCGAGCCCGCCTGGCACGCCGAGTACTTCGGCCTTTCGGACGAGGAGGCGAGCACCAACGCGGAGGCGACGATCTTCCTCGAGGCGCTTCTCTTCAAGCGCTACACGGCGAAGCTGCAGTTCGAGCTCGACTTCTGGTCGAGCTTCGACGAGGCCGGGCTGACCAGCGAGGACTACTCGCAGCGGCTGACCGCAGCGACGGGGATTCGCTATCCGAGCGACGGCCACCTGGCGGACATGGATGCCGGTTTCTATTCGGCGGACTACCTGCGCGCCTGGATCCGCCACGCCCAGTTGCGCGCCTACCTCGTCGACGAAGTCGGCGAGGACTGGTGGCGCAGCGCGAAGACGGGGGAGCTCCTACGCAGTCTCTTCGCCGAGGGAACCAGGCCCTCGAGCGAGGAGATCGCCGGGCGGCTCGGCTTCGAGCCCTACGACACTGCTCCCCTCAGCTCCGAACTGAGCCACTAGTACGTGCGCTCCGTCGCGTACGACCATTTCTACGCCTACGACGAGCTGACCGACACGTTGCGCACGTGGGCGGAGGAAGCACCGGCCCTGTGCGCGCTCGAGTCGATCGGCAGGTCGTACGAGGGCCGCGATATCTGGCTCGTCACGGTCACGAACGCCGAGACCGGCGTACACGGCGACAAGCCGGCTCTACTGATCGAAGCCAACATCCATTCGATGGAGTGGACCGGGTGCACGGCGGCACTCCACCTCATTCACCGGCTGCTCGTCGGACATGGCAAGGACGAGCTCGTGACGCGCGCGCTCGACACTCGTGCCTTCTATGTCATCCCGCGCTTGAACCCGGACGGGGCCGAGAGAGGTCTCGAGGAGCGACGCTTCATCCGCTCGAGCGTTCGGCCGTATCCGCGGGAGGACCCGGCGGACGGTCTCCGTGTCGAGGACCTCGACGGTGACGGGCGTGTGCTCGACATGCGCATCGAGGACCCGAACGGTGCCTGGCACCCTCATCCCGACGAGCGCAAGCTGCTCGTTCGCCGCGAGCCCGTCGACTCGCCCGAGGACGGGCCCTTCTACCGGCTGCTCACAGAAGGGCGCGTCGAAAACTATGACGGCGTCACGATCAAGGTCCCGCCGCCGCTCGAGGGACTCGATCTGAATCGCAACTTCCCCGCCGAGTGGGTGCCGGAGCACGAGCAGCGTGGCGCCGGCCCCTACCCGACCTCGGAGCCGGAGGTGCGCGCCATGGTGCAGGCGGTCACGGATCGACCAAACATCACCGGCCACATCGCCTACCACACGTTCAGCGGTGTTCACCTGCGTCCGTACGCCGGCCGTCCGGACGACGACTTTCCCACACCCGATCTACGCGCGTACAAGCTGATCGGAGCGCGCGGCACGGAGCTCACGGGCTATCCCGCCATTTCCGTGTTCCACGACTTCAAGTACGAGCCGAAGCAGACGATCAAGGGCGGAGCACACGACTGGATGTACGACCACCTCGGCGTCTTCTCGTGGACGACCGAGTTCTGGAGCCCTCAGCGCCAGGCCGGGCTATCCGACTACCACTTCACCGACTGGATCAGAGAGCATCCGATCGAGGACGACGTCAAGCTGATCGAATGGGCAAAGAAGAATTACCCGGACGCGTACGTCGACTGGTACGAGTTCGACCATCCCGAGCTCGGCAAGGTCGAGCTGGGTGGCTGGGACATCATCAACTACTGGTTCAACGTTCCGTTCGACCGGTTGGAGGACGAGGTCGCGCCCCATACCGAGTGGGCGCTCTTCCATCTCCTCGTCTCGCCCCTGCTGGAGGCCCGCTCGCTCGACGTCGAGAAGCTGGGGGAGAGGTCGTTTCTCGTCCGTCTCGTGTTGCAGAACTCCGGTTGGCTGCCGACGAACGTGACGGAGAAAGCTCTACAGCGGAAGGCCGTTCGGGATCTCGAGGTCGAGGTCGAGTTGCCTGAGGGTGCCCGGCTCGTCGGCGGTGACCCCAGGACGGAGGCCGGACAACTGAAGGGCCGGAACGACAAGCGCTCCACGACCTGGTGGGCAAACGACGAATCCACGGGTGACCTCCTCAAGCTCGAGTGGGTCGTCGAGGCGCCGGCAGGAACGCAGATCGGCATCGAGGCGCGGCACCCGCGGGCCGGCACGGTCCGCAGCAACATCACACTCGAATAGCCCCCGTCCCTCGACCGAGGGATTCATCGTCACTCCCCCTGGTGAGGGACGCCCAGACGCAGGCCGGCTCCTACGTTGCGATGCGACGGAGACCGGAGAGTCTCCTGTGGCGTCAACTGCGGCTCCGCGTTCGCGCGGGCAAAGGGAGTCCTTCGAAATGCGGAATTCACGGAATTCGGGTAGCGGCGTACGCTCGAACGCGCTCTGGGGATCGGCTACTGGGAAGCGCGACAACGCACTCTGGGGACGCCGCGGGCGCGGCATCGTGCTCACCGCACTTGCGGCCTGCACGCTGCTCCTCCCGTTGGCTGCAGGAGCGAAGGACGGCGGTCCGGGCAACCTCACCGAGACATTCGTCGCCCCCGGCCTGCTCGACAAGGCCGCCAAGGATCCGGGACGGAAGCTTCACGTCATCGTCCAGAGCTCGGCCGGCGCGAGCGATGCCAACAACAAGATCACGGGACTGGGCGCAGGCGTGCGCAGGCACCTGGACCTGATCGGCGCGGTTGCCATCGACATCACCGCTGGCAAGCTGGCGGTGCTTGCGAAGCAGCCGGGCCTGACCATCACGCCAGACTCGTCCGTCCAGCTCACCGGCACCATCGCCTCTGACCAGATGTGGCCGTATGAGTCCGGGGTTGCGAAGCTCTGGGGGACCGCGACCAGCCCGGCTCCTCAGGCGCCGACGATCGCGATCGTCGACTCCGGGATCGAGGCCAACCGCGCCGACTTCGGCAACGGTTCACGCGTCCTCGGGAACATCACGATCACCAACTCGACGGCCAACACCCCCGGTGACGGCCGCGGCCACGGCACGTTCGTCGCGGGGATCGCGGCGGGCTCCGCCGACCACTATGCGGGCGCGGCGCCGAACGCGGGAATTCTTTCGCTGGACGTGATGGACGACACGGGCACTGCTCGCACGAGCGACGTCATCGCCGCGTGCGACTTCATCCTCGCGAACAAGGCGACGTACAACATCCGAGTCGCGAACTTCTCGCTCCATTCGGGTGCGTTCAACCACTTCTACAACGATCCGCTCGACCGGGCGGTGGAGAAACTCTGGTTCAACGGGATCTTCGTCGTCGCTGCTGCGGGGAACTACGGCAGCGCGGCGGGCCCGAGCGGTGTCATGCACGCCCCCGGCAACGACCCATTCGTGATGACGGTCGGTGCAGTCGATATCGGAAACAAGGTTGCCCTCGGCGATGACGCGAACGCACCGTGGTCGGCGTACGGCTATACGGAAGACGGCTTCGCAAAGCCCGAGCTCGGCGCTCCCGGCCGCTACATGATCGGGCCGGTGCCGCAGGGCTCCACCCTGGTGGCGCAGAAACCCGGCAACGTCGTTGCGCCCGGTTACATCCAGCTCTCGGGCACGTCGTTCGCTGCTCCCGTCGTTGCAGGCGTGGCGGCTCAGCTGCTTGCTCGTCACCCGGACTGGACACCGGATCAGGTCAAGAGCGCGCTGATGATGAGCGCGAAGCCGGTGCCTCAGGCGAAGCCCGGATCCGTCGGCGTCGGCCAGGTGAACGCCGGGAAGGCGGGCGACGTAAAAGGAACACCGCCGAGCCCGAATCTCGCGCTCAACAGGTTCCTCGTCTCGAGCGGGGGAAGCGTCAGCTTCGACGCAGCCAGCTGGTCGGAGGTCGTCGCCGGCAATGCATCCTGGGCAGACGCCTCGTGGGCCGACGCTTCATGGGCAGATGCATCGTGGAGCGCGGCGTCGTGGGCGGACGTTTCGTGGGCTGCCGCCTCGTGGGCGGACGCCTCGTGGGCGGACGCCGCCTTCGCCCAGGCATCGTGGGCAGACTCGGCAACCGAGGATGGAGCCGGCAGCGAAGCTGCGGGCACGCCGCCCGAGATGTCTGCAGACGCCTACGCCGAGTTGCAGGCCGATCCCGATCTGGCGCTGCCGCCGGCGCTCGTGTCCCCCTAATTCGCATGGCCGAGTCGGGCTTTCGTCGCTGGAAGCCCGACTCGCTCGCCCTCCGAACCTGCGGCTGATGCGAATCGTTGTCTCCACAGATGAGGCGGCTCCCGGGCTCGCGGACTATCTGCGCCGGTGCGAATGCATCGTCGAGATCGTGGGCGACAGGACGCTCGAGATCACCCTGTCCGACTCCTCGCGAAGTGACCGTGACATGCGGTTCGAGGTGGGCGCGTATCTCCGTGTCTGGTTGGCGATGCATCCGGAGCTCGAAGGTGCGCTCGTTCCGCCGGACGCGGCAGGAGAAGAAGAGTCGAACCTAGCCCTGTGAGTTCTTGAACGACCGAATCGCCGCGCGTGCCTTTTTCAGCGTCAGCAGGCCACTGCACACTTTCCGCTTGAGCTGAGTTTCGAGCGGGTCTGAAAGTGTCGACTGCGAGTGCGGTTCAGGCCACAAGTTCTTCGGATTCTTCGGCGCCCCGCCGAGCTCGAGCGGGATGAAGTGATCCTCCTCGTAGGCGGACGGCGGGCTCGTCTCCTCGTACAGGACCATCTGCTGGATCTTGAGCGCGTTCGTGTAAGTGACCGGTGGACGAATTGTCTTCGTCCATCCTTTGACGCAGATCGTTCTCGAAATCGTGCCCTGGCGGACGGCGGGATTGAGAGCGCCAGGTGTGATCGCCGGGTCGGGCAGGATGACACTCGGCTCTCCCGGCCCCGGTGTGGCTGGATTCGTTGTCGTCGTCGCGCTTGTCGACGTCGACTCGGTCGCGGTCGTGACGATCGCCGGCCCGGTCCTGCAGTAGTAGGTGAGGCCCTGGTAGACGATCGTCGTCGTATCGCGTGAGGGGTCGTACTCCGGTGCGCCCGGTTCAGCGCAATCCCAGAGCAGGCCCGTCGAGGTGTCCGTCCACACGTAGGTGTGATGGTCGGACGGGCAAGTGTGCTGACTGTGGCAGGGCGAGCTGTGGGCCGGAGAACCGCCGGCCACGCTCGCTGCCAGCGCCGCCCCGAAGGCGCCGCTGACGAGCATGAGAGTGATGAGCCCGAACCTGCGCGTGCGAACCCCCCGGTTCGTACCTGTCCGTCTCGGACCCTAGCGCCCGCGCAGGAAGGACCTGTGCAGCCTGCTGTACGGCGCCGAGTTGAGCGACGGCGGCTCCTGCGTAAACCGCCGGCGCGGACGGCTCGCGTCAGGAGTGAGGAACGCACCCGCGGCTCGTGTACAGGCCGCCGAATCCGGTGCGGTTGATGAAACCGAACGCGACGGGCTTGCGAGTCGCGTACGAGCGAACGGCGATGGACGCGGCAACCCCGCGGTGATCCCAGACGGCGCGCGCCCGGATCAGAAGTTGGCCACGCGCAAAGCACGTGAACCCGTGCAGCTGGTCCGGCGGCCCAGGGAGCCCCGCGTGGCTCAGCGACACGACCGTGCTCGTGTGGCGACATCGCTTTCGATCGACGAAGACGCCCTTCTCCTGGTTCTGGTATGTCTCGGTCAGGATCCAGGCCAACGCGGTGTTGGCGTTCGACATACTGAGTGAAGCGGGATAGGTGCTCGGCCCTGTGAAATTCGGGGTGTAGATGAAGGAGAAATCGCTCTTCCCGCGCAACTCCGGGACCGCACAAACAACCGTCATGTCTTGAACGGTTCGCCCGAGACTATTCCCCGCAGAGGCCGAGTCGCTTCCGACACGACCCACAACCACGCTGGCGACGATGAGCAGGACGACGGCCGCGAGCACGAAGGCAACCGTGACTACTACGTGACCAACGGTTCGGCTGCCGGATTCCTTCACTGTGCTCCGCTCGGTACGGAAAATGCTACTGCCCGCGGCTCGCCGGATCCACCCCCGAACGTCAAGAAGTCCTTCATCCGGAACCATGAGCTGACGGAGATCAGCATCGGTGTGCTTCGGGAAACAGAAACCCCGCATGAGCGGGGCTTCATTCAGGCTGCGGGGCAAGGACTCGAACCTTGACTACCTGATCCAGAGTCAGGCGTCCTACCATTAGACGACCCCGCAACGGGATCGGCCATTGTAGCCGCGCCGACTGCGATCTTCTCCGCTCCGCTGCGTCGATTCTCTCCGCCCATCGCTACACTGAGCGCCTTCGCTCGGCCCATTCGTCTAGTGGCCTAGGACACCGCCCTCTCACGGCGGCGGCACGGGTTCGAATCCCGTATGGGCCTTCCTCTCGCATCCAAGACTGTTCCTGGTCTTCGGATGCACACACGGCAGAGCAGGGGTGTTACAAGACCCTGCCAGTCCTACGCGGACGAGGCCAACGCGAGGAGCGGCTCGAGCTGGAGCGCTGGGGGACCGGAGCTCTCTGCGATTTCCAACGCAACCATCGCGGCGAAGGCGGAGCACCAGGCTAGAACGCGGTCGGCGTCCGCTCCGATCCCAAGAGCAATCTGCTCGGCTCGCAGTTCGATAGTCGCAGCATCGTGAGCGAGCCAAAAGACCAGGTCGACGACATCGAAGGCAGGGTCACCAAGACACGGCGCCGGATCAATGGCCACGAGGCCACGATCCACGCCACCGTCGAGAATGTTCACGGGTGTCAGATCCCCGTGAAGGAGCACCATTCGCGGGGCACCGTCGGCGAGTCTCATCGCCAGCTTGCGTCCGCGCTCATAAACGTCAGGCGGAACCAGGTCGACGAGCTCCGGCCTCCACTCGTAGAGCCGCCGACTCGACTCGAAGAGATAAGCGATGTGCTCACTAACGGGGCGGAACCACTGGCGAGCCGAAGTCTGACCGTGAAGGGCAGTGAGTAGGTTGACGACCCGCTCGCTCCCCGGATACGCGGCTAACTCGACCAGCGGTGTGCCTGGTTCGATCGCCTCGATGAGGAGTGCTCCTATGGTCTCATCGACGGCTAACACCGAAGGAACATGAGTGGTGCGCCAGCACCTGAGCGCCCGAGCCTCGGTCGCTAGGCGGTTCCGGTCGGGGCAGACCTTGAGTACCGCCGCACGGCCAGCCCTGTCCCTGCAGCGCACGACGACCGACATGCTTCCTTGTTGGATCAGTGACTCGTACTCAACCGCCCAGCGGTCCCCGAGAGCAACGAGGACCAGCGGTAGCTCATCGAGCCATGCGTCGATTCCGTTTCCGTACCGCCGCCTAAGGCGAAGACGCAGTTCGTTGTCGAGGGCAGGAACGTGCGGCTCGGCCATTCGCGACCAGTATTGATCCGGCGTGGGGCCCTGGCGCTATCCGGCCTAGCGAGAGCGCGTGAGAGGGGGAGAGGACCGGGAAGCGGGGAGCTTCCGGGGATATAGGGCTGCGGCACCCCTAATCCCCCTTGGTCCTCTCCCCATTAGCCGAGGTCGGCTCGAAGGCCGCCTTCGCCGTCCCACAGAAGGGGTATTTGGAACCTATAAAAAGCCGTCCTGAAAGAGCAATAACCTGGCGAAGTCTCAGCGAATCTATTCGCGTCGAGTCAGGTCTCGAGGCGGTAGATCGGTACCAGGCGCTTCTCGGCCTCGGTGTCGATGTGCGCGACGACCTCGACGTACCGCTCGAGGCCCGAGCCCTGCAGCTTCGCTTTCAGCAGGCTGTCCACCTGGTAGATCCCGGACGAGTTGTTCATCGTGATCTCGATCAGCACCGGGCGCTGCTCGCCGTCCTTGATCGCGACGTCCTCGATCGCGGCCGCGCTCAGCGAGTGGATCGAGATCGAACCGCGCTCGAACGGGATGCGCGACCGGCCCTGCTCCATGTCGAGCGCGTCGGCGACGCGCACGATTCCGGCTTCGAGTGTCAACGGCTTCCCGTAGTCACGGTGGCTCGTGATGGCGCCGAGCACCTCGGAGACGATGATGGTCAGATCCGGCTCCTGATAGATGTCGCGAAGTAGCTCGCGCAGCTTCGGTTCCGCGAGGAAGAGGCTGAAATCTTCGTGTCCTTCACGGTGGACGGACATGCCGACGCAATGCGTGAGCGCACCGAGGAGGACCACCACCTCTGCGTCATCGTCGTCGTAGGCGTAGTCGCGTACGACCGAAGGCTGGATGTGATGCTTCGTGAGCTGACGCAGGAGCTTGAGCCCGATGTTGGCGACGATCTGGATGTGCACCCAGGAGTGATCGTTGATCTGCATGCGCGCCACGGCGTTCACGTTCGACGCGTGCCACCAGCCCTTGAGCTGCGTGTCCTCGTTGACTCGTTCGAGCAGCTTGCGCAGCTTGCGGTTGCCGCGCACGGGGACGTTGATCCTCATCTGCGCAACCGCTTCGGTCGGAGTGAGCCGGGTCTCGCGCTCTGCCTCCTCCGAGACGGGCTGCTCGATCCGCTCTTCGGTCTCTTTGTCGAGGGCCATGACCGGATCCTACGACCTCGGCGGCCGGCGGCTGATCAGGAGGAGCTAGAGCTCGTATCGCTGTGCTGCTCGCGCTGGTGCCAGATGGATTGCCAGCGGGACTGTGGCTCGGGCAGGAGCGGCCGATCAGGATCGGTGAGCCGGTAGTAGACGACGCTCAAGGCGTGAGCGGCGTACGGCGTGGTGATGGCGCCCGCGATGCTGAGGCTTGCCCAGAGTCCGAAGTTCGCGTGCGCCGATCCGAAGACCTTCACGAGAAGTAGCTGAATCGCGAGACTCGAAAGCCCAGCGAGGATCGTGACGTTCAAGAGGACGCGAAAGACCGCCCACCCGTGTCCTTTGACGAGCGCTGTCGACCTCTTCATCGCAGCTCGAGGACCGAGGCCTTCGAGCATGACGACGGGGACCGCCAGCGACCAGCGAGTGAAGAGGATGACACCCGGGACGACGAGGAGCAGCAATCCGATCCCGACCCCGATGCCGGTCAGGAGGGAAACTCCGACAAGCCGACCGGCCCGTTGCCACGCGCTCCGATAGAGATCGCCGATCGAGCTCTGCGGCCGGCTGTTGTGCTCGTCTGCGACGGCCTGGACGAGCGCACCTTGCACCAGTGCCGTTCCGATCAGGGAGAGGAAGACGACGGCAGTCGAGGCGATCGTCTCGAAGAGCGCGACGACAGCGAACACGATCAAACCGGTGAGCACGGTACGGCCGAAGAGGCTGCGGTACAGCTTGCCTGTGTCGCGAAGGACCTCTCGGATCGCGAGGGACGGTTTCAGACCAGTTAGCGCGGCCTCCGTCACGCCCGGGAGATCGACTGGCTCCGCCGGTGCCTCGATCCCTCGTTCTAGGCCACGTCAGCAGCCCAATCGCCGTAGAGCGAGGTGTAGAGACCGCGCTGTGCCAGCAGCTCGTCGTGCGTTCCCTGCTCGACGATCCGGCCGTGTTCGAGCACGACGATCAGATCCGCGTCGCGAATCGTGGACAACCGATGGGCGATGATGAAGGCCGTTCGTCCGGAGAGCAGGAGCCTCAGCGCCCGCTCGATCTTGCGCTCGGTGCCGATGTCGACCGAGGAGGTGGCCTCGTCGAGGATCAGGATCCTGGGATCGGCGAGAAGCGCACGTGCCAGCGCGACGAGCTGCCGCTGGCCGAGCGAGAGGCGCGAGCCGCGTTCGTGGAGCTGTGTTTCGTAGCCGTCCTCGAGGCGCAGGATGAAATCGTGCGCGCCAACGGTCTGCGCGGCCTGCACCACCTCTTCGCGCGTGGCATCGGGGCGCCCGAAGGCGATGTTCTCCGTGACGTTGCCGGCGAAGAGGAAACCTTCCTGCGGGACGATGCCGAGCTGCTGGCGTAGCGACGCCTGAGTCACGTCGCGCAGGTCGTGGCCGTCGATCGTTATGCGGCCGTCGCGCGGGTCGTAGAACCGGGCGAGCAACTTGGCGATCGTGGACTTGCCGGCGCCCGTATGCCCGACGAGTGCGACGGTCGTTCCGGCAGGGACGTCCAGATCGAGCTCGTGCAACACATCCGGCCCCTTGCCGTAGCCGAAGCGAACCCGATCGAAGGCAACGCGGCCCTCGACGTGGGGCAGGGCCTCCGCGCCCGGCCGGTCGAGAACCTCTGGTTCCTCTTCCATGACGTCCATGATCTTGTCGAGCGCCGCGGTCGCCGAGAGGAACGTGTTGTACAGCTGCGACAGTTGCTGGACTGGGTCGAAGAAGTTCTGCACGTAGAGCATGAAGGCGAACAGCGTTCCGAGCGTGACGTCCCCGTTGAAGTACAGATGGCCGCCGTAGCCGAGCACGACCGCGAGAGCGATCGACGACAGCAGGTCGACGAACGGGAAGTAGAGGGCGTTCAGGACGACCGTCTCCATGTTCGAGTCGCGGTAGCGCTCGGTGACGGCCTTGAAGTTCCGCGTGTTCGCGCTCTCGCGCGTGAACGCCTGCACGACGCGCATACCCGCGATGTCCTCCGCGAGAGTCGCGGTCACCAGGCCCAATCGCTCGCGGACTGCGCGGTACGCTCGGGTCGAGCGGGCGCGGAAAATCACGGTTGCGATGCCCATGAGTGGGATGACCGCCAGCGTGGCGAGGGCAAGCCGCCAGTCGAGGACGAAGAGAAGGATCGCCGTCCCGATGAGCGTGAGGCTGTTCTGCACGAGGCTGGTGACGCCGTCCGTCACCAACTGGTCGATCGCCTCGACGTCGTTCGTCAGGCGGCTGATGATCACGCCGGCGCGGGTGCGCTCGTAGAACCCAAGGGAGAGCCGCTGGAGATGCCGGAACAGGACGATGCGCAGGTCCGCCAGGATGCGCTCGCCGACCCACCCCGTGAGATACGTCTGCACGTAGCTCATCGCCCAGTTGAGCAGACCGGCCACGACGAACGCCCCGACGATCCACCAGAGCTTGCCGAGATCGTGTCTGCGGATGCCGTCGTCGACCGCGTACTTCGCAAGGAAGGGAGGGGCGAGCGCCGTTGCGGTCGCTGCGAGCAGCGAGACGACGGAGAACGTGGTCCGCACCTTGTAGGGCTTGGCCAGCCGGGCGAGCTCGGCGATGCGTCGGCGCGTGCGCCGCCAGGACCAGTCGTCGACCTCGACCTTCTTGATCGAGCTCAGGTGTGTGCCCGGCTGCCACACCCTCATCGGCGGCGACTTCTTTCAAGTACACGCGCACGCGGCCCCACCCGGGAGGGGAAAGTCGCCACCCGCCACCCGGCATCGACGGTACCGAGAGGTGGCGCGCTCGACTGTGCCGATTGCGGGCAGAAAGAGCGCATCACGACGCAGCCTCCAGAGCGTCCGTCTCGGCGCGAGCCTCCACGGCGTCCGCGAACTGACGCTCGAGCAGGCCGTGCTCGTAGATGTCGCGGTACACCTGGCTCGTCACGAGGAGCTCTTCGTGCGTCCCACGAGCCGCGATGCGTCCGTCGTCGAGCACGACGATCTCGTCCGCGAGCGCGATCGTCGAGAGCCGATGGGCGATGATCAGAGTCGTCCGGTTGCGCATCGCCTCGCGCAAGCCGATGCGGATACGTGCTTCGGTCGAGGCGTCCACCGACGCTGTCGCATCGTCGAGGATCAAGACCCGCGGATCGACGGCGAGTGCCCGCGCAATCGCCAGGCGCTGTCGCTGCCCACCAGAGAGCGTGATCCCGCGCTCGCCGATGACCGTGTCGTAGCCGTCGGGAAGCTGCTTGACGAACTCGTGCGCCTGTGCGAGCCGTGCGAAGCGTTCCACGTCTGCTTCGTCGAGATCGGGAGCGCCGAACATGATGTTCTCGCGCACCGTGGCTGAGAACAGGAACGGATCCTGTGAGATGACACCGATCGCGTGGCGCAGTGAGTTCAACTTCACGCCCCGGACGTCTGCGCCGTCCAGCGTGACCCGGCCCGAGGTCGCGTCGTAGAACCGCGGCACGAGCGAGGTGAGCGTCGTCTTGCCCGAGCCGGTGTGACCGATCAGCGCGATCCTCTTGCCAGGCGCGACGTCGAGATCGATGTTCTCCAGCACCGGACGCCCCTCGATGTACTCGAAGCCGACGCCCTCGAAGCTCAGATGGCCGCCGCCGTTCGGCAACTCGACGGCATCGGGACGGTCGGCGATTTCCTCGGACTCGTCCATCACCTGGAAGATGCGCTCTCCCGACGCGGTTGCTCGCTGCGCCTGGCCGATCCACATGCCGAGCGAACGCAGCGGCAGGATCAACATGCCGAGGTAGAGGTTGAAGGCGATGAAGCCGCCGACGGTCAGCCCACCATTGGCGACCATTCGCGCGCCGACCAGCAGGACGGCGGCCTGAGCGAGCAGCGGCACCCACGAGATGAAGGGGACATAGAGCGCCCGCTGCCGGTTGGCGCGCAGCGTCTGGCGGAAGACCGCCTCCGAGCGGTCGGTGAACTTCTGCTCTTCCTGGGGTTCCTGCGCGAACGACTTCACCACGTGGACGCCGACGATGTTCTCTTCGGCCACCGTGGCGACGTCTGCGAGCTTCTGCTGGACGTCTCGCAGGGTCGGGTGGGCGACGTGGCTGTAGCGGTACGCGAGCACGACGAGGACGGGCGTGATCGCGAGTGCGATCAGCGCGAGCTTCCACTCGAAGAAGAAGAGCACGACGGTCACCGACAGAACCGTCAGGACGTTCTGGAAGAAGAAGATGAGCCCGTAGCCGAGGAAGAAGCGCACCCCCTGCAGGTCGACCGTGGCCCGAGACATCAGCTGGCCGGTCTGATGCCGGTCGTAGAAGCCGAACGAGAGGCGCACGAGATGGCGGTAGAGCCCCTGGCGCATGTCCATCTCGACGGCGAGCGCCTGCTTTCCGGAGATCAGTCGCCGTGCGGCCATGAATGCCGCCCGCAACGCGCCGAGGCCGATGATCACCCAGACGTAGACCCAGAGCTTGCCGGCGTCGCGGGGGATGACTGCATCGTCGATCACGTGCGCCGTGACCCACACGAGCGCGATCTGCGCGACCTGCGAGGCGATTGCGAGCAGCGTCGAAACGACGAGCGAGATCTTGTAGGGGTTCAGGAAGCCGAGCAGTCGGGCGAATGTCACCCGGTACGGCGTCTCGCTCTGCTCCTTCACCCTTGAAATCTAGCGACGGGCGTTGTCCTCATAGGCGAGCGAGTTCCTCACGCACGAGCGCGGCGGCTCGCGCGGTCAGCTCGCGGTTTGCCCGCGAGTTGAGCCAGCTGCTGGCCCCCGACGGATGTGGCAGCGGAACGAGCGCCGCACCCTCGAGCTCGTAGCGGCGGCCGATGCACTCGGCCAGACCCGAGATGCCGAGCAATCGGCGGATGGCCAGGCCGCCCACGGGCACGATCAGGCCCGGTCGCAGCAGCTTCAGCTCCCAGTCCATCCAGAACGAGCAGAGCTCTTGCTCGCGGGGCGTCGGCGTGCGGTCGCCGCGACCCGACGGAGCACGCCCCGGATAGCAGCGGGTCACGGAGGCGCAGTAAAACGTCTCGTAGAACTCATCCTCCTCGAGATCGAGCCACCGCCGGAGCGTCTTGCCTGCTCGTCCGCGCCAGGGCCTTCTCTCCTGCCCCTCGACGACACCGGGCGCCTGGCCGTACATGTACGCGCGCTGGCCGACGTGTTCGTTGAGCACGGGCCACGACTCGAGGTGAAAGCCCGCGTCAATGCAGGCTCGACAAAGGCGCAGGTCACGCTGCAGGGAAGCGAACGATCGGTAGGAGGAACGTCGGCGCGTCAAGCCTGCACGACGACGAACCAGCGGCCCTTGAACGCGATCTCTCCTCCGAGCTCAGCGGCGAGGTCAGGCCCTTCGAACACACGCTTGTAGACGTTCCACTCCGAGCCGTCATTGAGCCGGCGCTCCTCCCAGCGTTCGAAGTCGTCGCCGTCACCTCGGATCGACGCGACCACGACCAGTTCAGGTGCAACGCGACTTGCTTCGGCCAGAAAGCGGTTGCGCTGGTCGTCGTCGAGATGGCAGTAGAAGTAGCTCGTGAACACGCGGTCGAACGCGTCGTCCTCGAACGGCAGGGAGAGTGCGTCGCCCTGCTCGAAGCGAGCATTCGGCGCCTGGCGACGCGCGATCTCCAGCATGCGCTCGCTCGCATCGAGCCCGACAACCTCTCCCCGGAGGTGTCTCGTCAGGAAGCCCGTGCCGCAGGCGACGTCAAGCGTCCGCACGGGCGGAAGATCTCGAAGCACACCTTCGAGCCGGCGAAGCTCGGCCTCCCAGCCGGGGCGTTCGCGGTCCTCGTATAAGCCCTGGCCCAGCCACCAGTCGTCGTACTCGGGCGCGCGCCGGTCGTAGTACGCCTTCACACCTTCGTAGAGTACGCGCGGTGGAGTTGCCACTCGAATCGGTGCCGAACTTCTCGGAAGGACGTGACGCCGGCACGATCGATGTGCTGAGGTCCGCGCTGGCTGCGCACACCGACGTGCTCGACGTTCATTCCGATGCGGATCACAATCGGTCGGTCTTCACGCTCGTCGGCGACGACACGTCCCTCGTCGAGGCCCTCCTGTCGGGAGTTGCGTGCGCCCGCGAGCGGATCGACCTGCGCAGTCACGAAGGTGCCCACCCCCGGATCGGCGCAGCAGACGTCGTTCCGATCGTCGCGCTCGATCCGAGAGACCGCGACCGTGCACGGGATTGCGCGTTGCGGCTTGCAGATCGCATCGGCGTCGAGCTCGACCTGCCTGTGTTCCTCTACGGCGAGTCAGCGCCGGGGCGAAGCCCCGCGTTCTATCGTCGGGGAGGTCCGGCGGAGCTCCAGCGCCGCATCGACGCGGACGAGCTTCGTCCGGACTACGGGCCCGCGCGACTCGACGAGCGGGCGGGCGGCGTCGTCGTCGGCGCGCGTCGCCCGTTGATCGCGTTCAACGTCAACCTCGCCACCGACGATGTCGAGGTCGCGCGGGCGATCGCCGCGGTCGTGCGTGAGAAAGGTGGCGGCTTTCCCGGTGTGCGCGCGCTCGGCCTGTTCCTGCCGAGGGCCGGACACGCCCAGGTCAGCATGAACGTCGAGGACTACGAGGCCGCGGCTTTGCACGAGATCGTCCAGCGCGTCGAAGGGGAAGCCCGCGTGCGCGGGGTCGGAGTGGCGGGGGCGGAGCTGGTGGGGTTGATGCCTGCAGGCGCCGCCGCAGCCGCTGCGGGTGCGATGCTCCAGATCGAAGGCTTCAATGCCTCGCACGTTCTCGAGCTGCGTCTCCTCGAGTCGCGCACGTGAGAGTCTCCGCAGCCGGAGCTAGACTGGCCGCGCGATGGCTCAGGCGACCGCGATCCGCCTGACCGGAGAGGATCTCCGGATCGACGACGTCTGGGCGGTCGCCTTCGGCGCTGCCGACGCCGCCTTGTCGGAAGATGCTCGCACCAAGATGCGCGCCGCCCGCCAGCTCGTGGAACGAGCGGCGCACGGGACACGCGAGCACACCTACGGGATCAACACCGGCTTCGGTCGTTTCGTCTCGAAGTCGATCCCCGAGGAGCAGACGGAGGAGTTGCAGTTGCGTCTGCTGCGAAGCCATGCCTGCGGAGTGGGGGAGCCGTATCCGGACGAGATCGTTCGCGCGGCGATGCTGCTGCGTGCGAATGCTCTGGCGAAGGGCAATTCGGGCGCGCGGGTCGAGACGGTCGAGCTGCTGCTCGAATGCCTGCGCCGCGGCGTGCTGCCTTACGTCCCGAGCCGCGGTTCAGTCGGTGCGAGCGGGGACCTCGCGCCGCTCGCGCATCTTGCGCTGCCACTGGTCGGCGAAGGCGATGCCTGGCACGACGGCGACTTGCTCCCAGGAGCGGATGCCCTTTCGGCGGCAGGTCTCGAACCGACGCGGCTCGCGGCGAAGGAAGGACTTTCGCTCGTCAACGGCACGCAGTTCATGGCGGCGTTCGGGGCACTCGGCGTAGTGCGAGCTCGTCGGCTCGCCAAGACCTCCGACCTCGCCTGTGCGCTGTCACTGGAGGCGCTGCAGGGATCGCGCACGAGCTTCATCCCGCAGATCCACCGCCTGCGACCACTGCGTGGACAGCGCGACTCTGCCGCGAACGTCTTTCGCCTGCTCGAGGGATCGGCGATCAACGAGGCACACAGGTGGTGCGACAAGGTGCAGGACGCCTACTCGTTGCGCTGCGCGCCCCAGGTGCACGGTGCCTCGCGCGATCTGCTCGACTACGTCGAAGGCACGGTAGAGGTCGAGCTGAATTCGGCGACCGACAATCCACTCGTGCTCGTCGAAGACGAGCTCCTCGTTTCGAACGGCAACTTCCACGGGCAGCCGCTCGCCTTCGGGCTCGACGCTATCGCGATGGCGTGCTCCGAGCTCGCGAACATCTCCGAGCGCCGGGTCGAGCGTCTCGTCAATCCGAACCTCTCCGACGGACTGCCCGCGTTCCTCACGCTGGACGGCGGGCTGAACTCGGGCTTCATGATCCCGCAATACGTCGCCGCGTCGCTTGTGAGCGAGAACAAATCGCTGTGTCATCCGGCGAGCGTGGACTCGATCCCGACGAGTGCGGGCCAGGAGGATCACGTCTCGATGGGGAATGCCGCGGGACTGAAGGCATGGCAGGTCGTCGCGAACTCCGAACGCACGCTCGCGATCGAGTTGCTCGCGGGCGCTCAGGCGGTCGAGTTCCTGGCACCGCTCGAGCCTGGCCACGGAGTGCGCGCAACGCATGCCTTCGTCCGCTCGCTCTCGCCGCGCCTCGGCGACGACCGTTCGCTGTCGCGGGACATCGAACTGGTTGCGGGTGGGATTCGCGACGGGTCGCTGGTTGCCGCGGTGGAGGCAGAGGTCGGAGAGCTCGCATGAGCGTCCCTCGCCTTCGGCTCGCTCCCGCGGGGGAAACCATGTTTCCCCCACGCGCCCCCTTCTTTAGACGTCGCCTCAGGGGCGGCGGCGATGCGACCGCCGCCGCCACCCCTAAGGAGAAAGAAGGGGGACACCTCCCGGTTTCCCCTTACGCCCCTTCCACCGCTCATAGGCCAGAGGTCGGCCTATGAGCGCGACGCGCCCCCTGGAAGCCATGGTCGAGGATCTCTGCGGCGACCTTGCCCACATCCGCGCTCCGCGAGGAAGCGAGTTACACGCGCGCGCGTGGGCCACCGAGGCGCCGCTCAGGATGTTGCTCAACAATCTCGATCCCGAGGTCGCGGAGCGTCCCGAGGATCTCGTCGTCTACGGAGGCTCGGGGAAGGCCGCGCGCAACCCTGAAGCGTTGCGCGCGATCGTCCGCTCGCTCATCGAGCTCGCTGAGGACGAGACCCTGCTCGTGCAAAGCGGCAAGCCCGTCGGGGTGTTTCGCACACATGCCGGCGCGCCCCGTGTGCTGATCGCGAACGCGTTGCTGGTGCCCCGCTGGGCCACGTGGGACGAGTTCCGCCGTCTCGAGGCTCTCGGCCTGACGATGTACGGTCAGATGACGGCCGGGAGCTGGATCTACATCGGCACGCAAGGAATCCTCCAGGGGACGTACCAGACCTTCTGCGCGGCAGGCCAGACGCATTTCGGTTCTCCCGACCTTTCCGGTCGCACGATCCTGACTGCCGGTCTCGGCGGGATGGGCGGCGCGCAACCGCTGGCCGGGACGATGGCGGGCGCGGCGATCCTCTGCGTCGAGGTGGATCCGTCGCGCATCGAGAGGCGGATCGAGACGCGGTACCTCGACGAGGCAACGGAATCGGTCGACGATGCTCTCGCACGCATTCGCGCAGCGTCGGCAGAAGGTCGTGCGCTCTCGGTCGGCCTGCTCGGGAATGCAGCCGAGATCGTCCCCGAGCTCGCGCGGCGCGGCGAGCACTTCGACCTCGTTACGGATCAGACGGCGGCGCACGACCCGCTCACCGGCTACGTCCCCGCCGGCCTGTCGGTGGAAGACGCTGCGAGGCTGCGTTCGTCGGATCCCTCCGAGTACCTCTCGCGCGCAAGCTCCTCGATCGCGCAGCACGTCCAAGGCCTGCTCGAGTACGTCCGGGCCGGGAGCTATGTTTTCGATTATGGCAACAATCTCCGTGGTGAGGCCCGTGACGCTGGTGTAGCGGAGGCCTTCTCATATCCGGGCTTTGTCCCGGCCTATATCCGACCGCTCTTCTGTCGTGGAGTCGGCCCGTTTCGGTGGGCGGCGCTCTCGGGTGAGGCGGCGGACATCGCAGCGATCGACGCGGTGCTCCGCGACCTCTTCCCGGACGACCCGCTTCTGCAGCGTTGGCTCGAGCTCGCGCCGGAGCGCGTCGAGTTCCAGGGCCTGCCGGCGCGGATCTGCTGGCTCGGGCTCGGAGATCGAGCGCGGGCGGGGCTCGCGATCAACGAACTCGTGCGCTCCGGTGAGGTGAGAGCCCCGGTGGTGATCGGCCGCGATCACCTGGACTCCGGATCGGTCGCGTCGCCGTATCGTGAGACGGAGGCCATGCGCGACGGTTCCGACGCGATCGCCGACTGGCCGATCCTGAACGCGCTGCTCAACGTCGCGGCCGGAGCGACGTGGGTGAGCGTTCACCACGGCGGCGGCGTCGGGATCGGAAACTCGATCCACGCCGGCATGGTCGTCGTCGCCGACGGTACCGACGACGCGGCCGATCGACTCGAACGCGTGCTGACAGCTGATCCGGGCATCGGCGTGATGCGTCATCTGGACGCCGGCTATCCCGAAGCACTGACGGCCGCCGAGTCGCACGGCCTCGAGGCGCCGATGCCGCAGCGCGACCACGAATGAGCTCCACGGGCGGCGAGCGCCGCCTCCTCGTCCGCGACCTCGCGCAGGTTGCGAGTCCCGCAGGCACTGCGGCGCCGTTGCGCGGCGGCGCGCTCGGCGAGGTGGACGTGGTCGAGGATGCGTACGTCCTCTCTGCGGGTGAGTCGATCGAGGCTGTCGGGCGTATGCGTGACCTGCCTCCCCTCGCTGGAGAGATCGAGGAGATCGACGGCCGTGGTCTCTGCGCGATCCCGGGGCTCGTCGATTGCCACACGCATGCGTGCTTCGCGGGTGACCGGGTCGAGGAGTTCGCACAGCGCGCGGCCGGCGCGTCGTACGAGGAGCTCCACGCTGCCGGCGGTGGGATCATGTCGACCGTTCGCGCAACGCGTGCGGCAGGAGAGCACGCGCTCGCCGACGCGGTGCGCAAGCACCGCAGGTGGATGTTGCGCGCCGGCACGACGACCTTCGAATCGAAGTCGGGCTACGGACTCGATCGCGAGACGGAGCTCGCGTCGCTGCGCGCCGTCAGGGCCGCAGGGGGTGTGCCCACGTGGCTCGGAGCCCACGCAGTGCCACCGGAATTCGAGGACGCGGACGCATACCTCGACTTCGCCCTCGCAGAGGTGCTCCCCGCCGCGGCGCAGATCGCGGAAGCCGCGGATGTCTTCCTCGAGCGGGGCGCATTCGACGCCACTCAGGCTCGGCGCTATCTCAGCGCTTGTGCCGCTGCCGGCCTCGCAGTTCGGCTCCACGGAGATCAGTTCACGGAGCAAGGCGCAGTGCCAATCGCGATCGAGCTGGGGGCGCGGTCGATCGACCATCTCGAAGCGACGGGTGACGAAGGGGTGGCTGCGCTCGGCAAGAGTGAGGTCGCCGCCGTCCTTCTTCCCGCGAGCGCACTCTTCCTCGCGCGGCCGATGCCGCCCGCACGTGCGCTCGTCGATGCGGGCGCGGTCGTGGTGCTCGCGACCGACTTCAACCCGGGCAGCGCCTTCTGCGAGAGCCTCCCGATCGTCTGCTCTCTCGCGTCCACCCAACTCGAGCTGACCCCTGCGGAGGCCCTGTCCGCGTGCACCGTGAATGCGGCCCACGTCCTCGGACGTTCGGACCGGCTGGGGCGGCTGGCGCCTGGATACGACGCCGACCTCGTCCTCATCGAGGCGCCGGACTGGCGGTATCTCGCGTACCACCTCGGAGCGAGCCTCGTCGCCGAGATCGTGCTCCAGGGAGCACGCGCGGAGTTAGGCTAGGACGAGCATGCCGACGAGGAAGCAACGTCGCCGTCACCAGAAGGCTCGCCGCCACGAGTACGAGTACGTGTACCTCGACGAGGAGGGCAACGAGGTTCCCGTCGAACAGTCCGAGTTGCGCGCCGAGCGAAACGGTCAGCGCGACTCGAAACCCGGCAAGAGCGGTGCTGGGGGGCGAGGGGCGGCGGGAAGAGGGGGAGGTTCAGGCCGAAAGGTCGAGCCACCGTCATGGCGGCGGTCCGCACGTCGGGCTCTGCTCTTCGGCCCGATCCTGGTCGTGGCGATGATGCTGCTGAATCGCGGCCAGCCGCTCGCGCAGCAGATCTTCCCTGCGGTCTTCCTGATCGCGTTCTTCATTCCGTTCAGCTATTTCACGGACTCGCTCGCGTACAGGATGCTGCAGAAGCGCCTGGCCCGGCGCGAAACCTCGAAAACGCGCTAGCCGCTACTCCACCTTGGCGTCACCGCGATAGTGGCCCTCACCGGGCCACGGTGCGAACACGAGCAGAATCCGCGCGCCGTCGTCCGTCGAGATCGAGCGCCGCTCGTCAGCGTCGAACGAGAAGAAGGAGCCTTCTTCGCCCTCGATGGTCTCACCGCCCGATTCGACACGCACAGAGCCGTCGACGACCGAAACGAGGGCCCGCTCCTTCATCTGATGATCGCCGAGCGCCTGTCCGGGCTCGAGCACGATCAACACGGCGCGCGCCGATTCGTCCGACCGGAGCACGACCGGCGAGCGTGTCCCGCCCGGCGTCTCGATCTCGCGCAGGTTCCAGCTTTGCATCGCCGCAGATCTTAAGGGCCTGAGAGGGGCCGCCGTTAGACTCAAACGCCTCGTGACCCTTGCAGTGAACAGGTTTGAGCTCGGCCCAATCGGTACGAATTGCTACGTCGCGCGGGCCGACGACTCCGCGGCGGAAGCGGTCGTCGTCGATCCCGGGGCGGACGCCGCCCGGGTCGTCGACGAGCTCGGCGCTCTGGGTGCGCGCTGCGCCGCGATTCTGATCACGCACGGTCATTGGGACCACCTGGGGGCGGTCGCGGATCTCGCCGATGCGACCGGCGCTCCGGTGCACATGGCCGAGGAGGAGCGTGTTCTACTCGAGGGCCTCGACAGCTTCGCCCCCCCCGGCCTCGACCTCCGGTCGTACACCCCGGACGTGCTCCTGCAGGGGGACGAGACGCTCGAGCTCGCCGGCATGTCGTTCCAGACGCTGCGTGTGCCCGGACATTCCCCGGCCCACCTCGCCTACTACACCAACGGTGCTCTCTTCTCCGGTGACGTCGTCTTCGCGGGCTCAGTGGGCCGGACGGATCTTCCGGGTGCGGATTGGGACACCCTGGTCGAGTCGATCCGCATGCTCGCGGACCGTTTTCCGCCCGAAACCGTCATCTACTCGGGCCATGGCCCGAACACGACGCTCGGGGCGGAGCTCGCCCGGAATCCGTTTCTCGCGGAGCTTCGCGCGTGACGCGCATCGAAGCGCCGCGCGGCACGCACGACATCCTTCCATCCGAGCAGCCGCTCTGGCACTGGATCCAGGGCGAGATGGAGGATCTCAGCGGGCTCTACGGATACCGGCGGATCGACACGCCCGCTTTCGAGGACACCGAGCTGATCGTCCGAACCTCCGGTGGCGGGTCCGACGTCGTGCAGAAGGAGACGTACACGTTCACCGATCGCGGCGGGCGCTCCTTGACCCTGCGGCCGGAAGCGACGGCGCCGATCTGCCGCGCCTACGTCCAGCATGGGCTCCACCGCGAGGCGCAACCGCAGAAGCTCTACACGATCGGTCCGATGTGGAGGTACGACAGGCCGCAGCGCGGCCGTTACCGCGAGCACTGGCAGCTCTCGGTCGAGGCAATCGGTACCGACGATCCTGCGATCGACGCCGAGGTGATCCAGCTCTACGCAGAGCTCTTGCGCCGCGTCGGCGTGACCGACTACGTGCTCGAGATCAACTCGATCGGCGACGCCAACTGCCGTCCTGCATACGTCGAGCGACTTGCCGGGTGGCTCGACGAGCACGACAGCGAGCTCGACGCGGAAGCACGCGCCAAGCGCGCGACCTCGCCCCTCAGGGTCTTCGACGTCAAGAGCGAGCGGGTCCAGGCCCTGCTGACGGGCGCGCCGAAAATCGGCGAATCGCTCTGCGAAGAGTGCCGCGAGCACTTCGCCCTCGTGCGCCAGTACCTGGATGCCTACGGCGTGAGCTACGAGCTGGCTCCGACGCTCGTTCGCGGCCTCGACTACTACACCCGGACGACCTTCGAGTTCAAGGACGAGGCGATCGGCGCCAAGGACACGATCTGCGGAGGAGGCAGGTACGACGGACTCATCGAGGCGATCGGCGGACCGCCGACGCCGGGCATCGGGTTCGGCGCCGGCATCGAGCGGCTCCTGCTCTCGATCGGGGCCGATCGAGTGGAGCCGCCACACATCGACGTGTTCTTCGTGTGCGACCGGGAAAGCGATCGCGTCCATGTCCTGCCGCTCGTTGCCGAACTGCGCCGCCGCGGTCTACGTGCCGACATGGATTACGCGGGACGCTCGACCAAGGGCCAGCTCACTCAAGCCGCTCGACTCGGTGCGGGCTGGACCGTCCTCGTTGACGGCGAACGAGCGACCATACGGCAACAAGGCCGCGAAGACCTCACCGCACAGCTAGACGAAGTGGTCGACAGGATCACCGGATGAACCACTGGCGCGATCTCTCTTGCGGCGAGTTCGGCCCCGGCCGCGTCGGGGACACGGTTTCGGTCGCAGGCTGGGTCGCTCGCCGCCGCGATCACGGTGGACTGATCTTCATCGACTTACGCGACCACACGGGGATCGTCCAGCTCGTGGTCAACCCAGACCGCGCACGGAACGCTGCTGAAACCGCGCACGACATCCGCTCTGAATTCGTCGTTCACGCGCGGGGCGAAGTGGTCCGCCGCGCGCCCGGGGCGGTCAACCCGAACATCCCCACGGGCGAAGTCGAGATCCAGGTCGACCAGCTCGAGATCGTCGCCCGCTCAGAGCCGCTTCCCTTCCAGCTCGACGACGAGGGAGTCGAGGAGCCGACACGGCTTCGCTATCGGTACCTCGACTTGCGGCGCGACCGCATGCAGCGCAACCTGCGTCTCTCCGCGACGGCGATCGCCGCCATCCGCAATTCGATGGAGGAGCAAGGGTTCATCGACGTCTGGACACCGTCGATGACACTCGGCACCCCTGAAGGCGCGCGCGATTTCCTCGTGCCCGTGCGTCTGCAGCCCGGCAAGTTCTTCGCGCTCGCCCAGTCGCCGCAGCTCTTCAAGCAGACCTTCATGATCGGCGGGCTCGACCGCTACTACCAGATCGCGACCTGCTGGCGAGACGAGGACCTTCGCGCCGACAGGCAGTTCGAGTTCAGGCAACTCGATCTCGAGCTCGCTTTCCCGACCCGGGAGGAAGTCCTCGAGGTGCTCGAACAGGTCGTGGTCGCGTCGTTCGAAGCACTCGGCCGCACGGCGCCGCCACGACCGTTCCCGCGCATGTCGTATGGCGACGCGATGCTGCGCTACGGCTCCGACAAGCCAGACGTGCGCTTCGGCCTCGAGATTCAGGAAGCAACCGACGTCACGCGTGGTTCCGAGTTCGGAGTCTTCGCGGGCGCCGAGACGGTCCGCTACATCGTCGCGCCGCAGACGTTCTCGCGCGGCGAGCTGCAGAAGCTCGAGGAGTTCGCAAAGGAGTGGGGCGCGAAAGGGCTCGCGTACATCGTCTTCGACGAGTCGGGCGAGGTGCGCTCGCCGATCGCGAAGTTTCTCTCGGACGAGGAGGTCGAGGCCTTTCTCACTCCACCGGGATCGACTCTGCTCTTCGTCGCCGACAGCACGCCGATGGTGGAGCGGGTCCTCGGCGCCCTCCGGCTCCACCTCGGCCAGGAGCTCGAGCTCATCGACGAAACGCGCGACGAGCATCTTTGGATCCTCGACTTCCCACTGTTCCTCGAGGACGAGGCCACCGGCCGGTGGACGTTCGTGCATCACCCGTTCACGAGTCCGGTCGAGGGGCACGAGGACCTGATCGACACCGACCCGGGCGCTGCTCTCAGCCAGCACTACGACCTGATCTGGAACGGCTGGGAGCTCGGGTCGGGCTCGATCAGGATCCACCGCCAGGAAATCCAGGAGCGCATCTTCCGCGCGATGGGGATGACCGATGAGGAGGCGAACGCAAAGTTCGGTTGGTTCCTCGAAGCGCTGCGAATGGGCGCACCGCCCCATGGAGGATTCGCCCTCGGGATCGAGCGCTTCGTCGCCTTGCTCGCCGGTGAGTCCAACATTCGCGAGGTGATCGCGTTCCCGAAGACGGCGAGCGGCTCCGACCCGCTGACGGGAGCACCTGCACCGACTACAAAGGAACGGCTCGACGAGCTTGGAATCAGTCTGAAGACACCGAAGGCTTAAGTCTCGGGGTCTGGCCGACCGATGAAACCTGCATACTTTCGTCAGAAGGGTTAGCCGCAGATGGCCGCACAGGAACCAGGACAACAAACGTTGCTCACGGCGCTCCCGCGCCTCGAAGACCTGCCGAAGAGCGGGGACGGTTACGACCCCGACAAGGTGCGCGAGGCATTCGAGGCTTTTCGACGACATTCCGCCCAGCTGCAGGCGCAACTACGGGTGCTGCAGGCGGCTAGCCGAAGTGGCCAATCCGTCGAGCCCACCGGGCACGCGGTGCGCATGGACGCGCTGCATCTCATTCGGACCGCGTCGGAGTTCGCGGACACGGTCGAGGCCGATGCACAGAAGGCATCCGAGGCGCAGCTGGCCAAGACCGAGGAAGAGGTGCGCCGTCGCAGGCGCGAGCAGCAGGATCGCGAGTCCGAGATCGAGCGCTACCGCCAGGAGAGCGAGCGTCAGCGCGCGGAGATGCTCAATGCGGCGCGGAACGAAGCACGTGAGCTGCTCGCAAACGCCAACCGCGATGCGACGCAGGAGCTACGCGAGGCCGAGGCGAAAGGCAACCGTTTGCTCGAGCAGTCGCGTCACCAGGCGACTGAACTGACGAATTCGGCCCGTGCCGAGGTCGAGCAGACGCTCGAGTGGGCTCGTGCGCAAGCTTCGGCGATCCTCAGTCGAGCTCAGACCGGGGCCGAGCAGTTGCTCGCAGCGGCGGGGCTCGGAGAGAGCGAGATCAAAGGCGTCGGGCAAGCGATCGTCGACGCCGTGCAGCAAGCAACCGAGGCGGCGCGTACTCCGCCGGCCCAGACCCGGCCCGCCCCGGCGTTGGCGGCACCGCCGGTATCACCGCCTGCGACACCAAAGCTCGAGGAGACCAAGACAGACAAGCCTGCGCCGGAGGCTTCCGGCGAGCAAGAGGCTCAGTCCGAAGGTTCGGCGCCGTCGGGCGAGTCGCAGGACGACCAACAGCCGTAGGATCCCCTCGTGCCTGTCGTCGGCTCCCGGTTCCTGATCGAGGCCGGATTCATCATCGCTGTGGCGGTGATCGCCGGAATCGAACAGCTCAGCACCTGGTGGATCATCGCGGTGGTCGCAAGCGCATGGATCATCGTCGCGATCGTCGAGATCGTCGTGTGGGCGAGGCAGGTGGCCGGCCGCCGGCCGGGCACGGTCCTGCCGGCGCCCGAGGCGGCGTCCCCGGTCGCGGCGCCCCCGCCGTTGAGTGTTCGCGTCCAGCCGGCAGTCGAATCGCGGCCCGAGCCGGAGCCCAGTCCCGCCCCGAGCCCGGAGCCGCCACGCATCGTCGCAGCGCCGCCCCTGCCCCCCGAGCCGGAGCGGGGCGAGGAGCAGGCTCCGGAGCCAGAGCCGGAGGCGACGCGCGTCGTCGCGTTCGTCTCCGCGAGTGACGGCCCGCGGGAGTGGAATCTCTGGGAACTGGAGCGCGCGGCACGCGATCACGCCACCGACGACGTCGCACGGAACGAGGAGCGCTCGTATCTCCTGATGTACCTACGTGAGTTCGCGGGCCCCGATGGGGTCCTGCCAACGGACTTCGACGGACTCGTGCGGGACGCCTTCGGCGACGTGCTGCACACTGTCGGCGCGTGAATCCGACGCTCGTCCAGCGTGCGGTCTGGCTCGCCGGAATCACACTGATCGCGGCCATCGTCGCGCTTGCCATCACCCGGCGTGATGCCGGCAGCAACCGCAACCTTCCCGGGGCCATCGCGGTTCCCGGAACGGAGAACGGTTATTACACCGCGAAAGCAGCTCCTTACGGGCCGACGCCTGCCCATCGCCGAACTGCGTGCGGCAAGCCCTTCCTGCCGACGACCGAAGGCGTGGCTCATCCCGTCCTACCCTGCGGAGTTCGGCTCTATATCCGCTTTCAGGGACGAGAAGTTCTCACGCAAGTCGTGGACCGCGGCCCGAACGTGCCCGGGCGTGACCTCGACATCACGAAGGCTCTCGCAAATCGTCTGGATCTCCACGGAACCCAGACGATTCAGTGGCGCTTCGCCAAGTAGCCGCTACGCTGCGACTGGCCGACCCTGCTCGTGGCCTGCGCATTCAATGTAGAACCAACAACGACGCTAAGGGAGCCTGCGTCCGGCGATGGCTTCGGCCGGAAGTCGGCAGGGCACCCACCTGGCTATCCAGGTTCACAGCGGGCGCAGATCACGGCAGGGCCAGGCCGTGAAGTCGGCCGCGCCTACGGCGCGGCATGATGACTTCACGGCCGAGAAGCGGGCTCGGTTCTCGGCCTCTGGTGGCGAGCGCCGGCTGAGCCGGCACTCGCGGTCATTGCCGCTAGCCTGAGTTTGTGCTTGAGCTTATTGGCGATTCTGCGCGTGGACCTGACTTCGCCCTTGTGCGAGTCGTGTTTGATGGGGAACGCATTGTCGAGGCTGATGCTTCGGAGCTCGATCGTTCGCTTGTTGGTTTGACCTTGCTCGAGGCTGCTTCGGTTGGCGGCGAGACGCTTGCGGTCGACGCCTTGGCGAATGCGATCGGGCCTGTGTTTCGAGCGCCTCGTTCTCCTGGTCGCATTGCCGTTGCCATGAGCGGTGGCGTCGACAGCGCGGTGGCTCTGCTCAAGTCCTTGCCGAATGCGATCGGCGTCACCCTTCGGCTTTGGCTCGATCCCGACGGGCCCGATTCGGAGCGCGCGTGTTGCTCTCCCGAAGCGGTTCTCGCTGCCCGCGCAACGTGTCACTCGCTGGGCGTCCCGCACGTGACGCTCGACCTCCGCGAAGAGTTTCGCCGTGCCGTCGTCGACCCGTTCGTACGCGGCTACGAAGCTGGGGAGACACCCAATCCGTGCATCACCTGCAATGGCGGCTTTCGCTTCGCGCGGCTGCTCGCGTTCGCCCATCGCGCCGGGGCGGACACGCTCGCAACGGGTCACTACGCCCGGATCGTCGGGCATCGCGGCAGGCTCCTGCTCGCGCGTGGGCTTGATTCGGGCAAGGACCAGTCGTACATGCTGGCCCGCCTCGATCCGGCCAAGCTCGACCGGATTTCGTTCCCGCTCGGCACGCAGACGAAGGCTGAGACGCGCGCCGAGGCCAACCACGCGGGTCTCTCGGCCGCGGGACGCGAAGAGAGCCAGGAGGCGTGCTTCCTTGCGGGTGACGACTACCGCTCGTTCCTCGAGCGGCGCGGGCTCGAGACGCAGGAGGGCTCGATCGTCGACGAAGACGGACAGGAGATCGGCAAGCACGGCGGGTACTGGCGATTCACGCCGGGCCAACGGAAGGGGCTCGGCGTTTCGGCGCAGGCGCCGCTTTACGCGATCCGCTCCGATGCAACAACGAACACCGTTGTCGTCGGCCGCCTCGAGGCGCTCGCCCGCACGACGATCGAGGCCGCAGGGGACCTCTACGTGCCTGTGCACCGAGCGCAGGCGAAGCTCCGTTACAGATCGGACGTCGTTCCGACGAGCATCCACGAGCACGACGGCGGTTTTCGCCTCGAGCTCGATCGACCCGCGTACGGCGTCGCCCCAGGACAGGCAGCAGTCCTTTACGAAGACGACGTGGTCGTCGGGGCCGGGCTCATTCGAGCCTGATCCGTAGTATCCGAGCAGGGTGGATGGTCGGGCGCTCACCTGCGAAACCGGTGACGCCGGTCGTGCGTTCTACCCAGTGGATCGGACTGGAGGGAGACGTGATCGCTGACGAGATCCGCCTGACGCTGCCCGCAGACGACGCCTTCCACAGCGTCGCCCATCTCGTGCTGGGCGGGCTCGCCGCGCGCCTCAACCTGACCTTCGAGAACCTCGAGGATCTCGAGCTTGCGCTCGACTCGCTGCTCGAGCGCCCGAGCGACGGCAGGGAAGTGACCCTACGCGTGCTCCTCGAGGACGGCGCGCTCCGGATGATCGTCGGCCCGTTCAGCGCAGTTCGCGCAGAGTTCGAGGAAGGCGGGGCGGATTCGCTGAACCTCCGCCGGATCCTCGCCGCCGTCTGCGACTCCGTCGAGATCGAGGATCGCGACGGCTCGCAGTGGGTCGAGCTCACGAAGCGAATCGACGTCCTGAAAGGGGGTAGCGGGTGAGCGAAGCCGACAAGGCCCTCCTTCGTCGCTACCACGAGGACGGCGATCTGCAGGCGCGGGAGCAGCTCATCGAGCAGTACATGTCGCTGGTCCGCTCGCTCGCACGACGGTACTCATATCGCGGCGAGCAGCTCGAAGACCTCGTCCAGATCGGCGCGATCGGACTGATCAAGGCGATCGACCGCTTCGACATCGACCGTGGCGTCGAGCTGACCACGTACGCGACGCCAAACATCATCGGGGAGATCAAGCGCCATTTCCGCGACAAGGGCTGGTCCGTTCGCGTCCCGCGCGGTCTCCAGGAGCTCAATGTGCAACTGTCGAAGCTCGTGGAGCAGCTGACGGTGCAACTCGGCCGCTCGCCGACGATCGCCGAGCTCGCCAAGGGGGCGGGAGTGGAAGAGGAAGAGGTTCTCGAAGCGCTCGAGTCCGGCCGGGCCTATTCGTCTCTGTCGCTCTCTTCGGGGGGTGGGAGCGACGACGGGGAGGAGCTGGATCCGCTCGAGTCGATCGGCACCGAAGAGCATCAGTACGACATATCGGAGGACCGCGCCGTCCTCGCACCCGGGTTCCGCGTCCTCGACGAACGGGAGCGGAGGATCCTCCATCTCCGCTTCTTCGAAGGCTTGACGCAGTCACAGATCGCACAGCAGGTGGGCATCTCGCAGATGCACGTGTCGCGGCTGATCCGCCGGTCGCTCGAAAAGATCCGCCACGAGATCGCGGCGGAGGAAGGCGCTGAGCCGAAAGTCGCGCGAGGTTGACGCAGCGGATCGACGAGGCTGGGTTCGTCCGGGCGCAGTACGAGAGCGAGGACAATCTCAGAGCGCGAAAGGCGGCCTACGTCAACGCCGAGGGCGACGATCCGCGCGAGTTCGCCTTCGAAGCGGTTGCGGAGGTGGCGCCGCAGCGCGTGCTCGAGGTCGGAGGCGGCGAGGGAGAGCTCGCCGAGCGGATTCGCGGCGAGCTCGGTGCAGAGGTGATCGCCATGGACCAGTCGGAGCGAATGGTCGAGATCCAGCGCTCGAAGGGAATCGACGCGCGCGTCGGCGACGTTCAGACGCTTCCGTTCGCCGACGGCGAGTTCGACGTCGTCTTGGCTGCATGGATGCTCTACCACGTGCCGGATTTGGATCGTGGTCTTGCCGAGATCGCACGCGTCCTGAAGCCGAGCGGCCGCCTCGTCGCCGTCACGAACGCTATCGACCATCTGCAGGAGCTCTGGGACCTCGCCGGACGTGTGACGGCGCTCCAGAAGTTCACGTTTCGCAGCGAGAACGGCGAAGAATCTCTCCGGCGTCACTTTGCATCCGTCACCCGGCGCGAGGCACACGGCTGGGCGACGATGGACGAGGAGGCCGTTCGCAGATTTGGCGCCAGCTGGGCAGACCTGGCGTCTCTCGTGACGGCAGGCCCCTTCGCCGAGCCGCTCCGAGTCCGGCGGCACAGCACGATCTTCGTCGCCGAGACCGCCTGACCGCGCCCCTACAATCGAGGCATGCGTACGTCAGCCGAGTTGCGCGCCGGGTACCGCGCCTTCTTCGAGTCCAAGGGCCACGTCTTCAGGCCCTCGGCGCCGCTGCTTCCGCGCGCGGACGACCGCTCGACGCTGCTGACGACCGCGGGAATGCAGCCGCTGATGCCCTATTTCCTCGGGCGCGAGCCGCCGCCGGCGCCGTTGCTCACGACAGTGCAGAAGTGCTTCCGCACGCCGGACATCGACGAGGTCGGGCTCGACGGCTCGCACCTGACGTTCTTCGAGATGCTTGGCAACTTCTCGTTCGGCCAGTACTTCAAGGAAGGTGCAATCGAGCTCGCATGGGAGTTCGTCTTCGAGCACCTGAAGATCGATCCGGAGCGCTTCTGGGTCAGCGTGTTCGCCGGCGATCCGGAGCTTTCACTCGGCGAGGACACGGTCGCGTACGACCATTGGGTGAAGGTGGGGCAGCCGACCGAGCGCATCGTCTTCCTGCCGAGGTCTGAGAACTTCTGGTCCGTCGGCGGCCCGGGCCCGTGCGGTCCAGACACCGAGATGTACTACGACTGGGGCGAGGAGCACGGTTGCGGCGAGCCGGACTGCAAGCCGAGCTGCACGCGCTGCGAACGATTCCTCGAATTCTGGAATCTCGTCTTCATGGAGTTCGAGCTGCACGTCGACGGCAAGCTCACACCCCTTCCGAACCAGAACGTCGACACCGGGATGGGCGCCGAGCGAACGGCGGCGATCCTGCAAAACGTCATGACGGTCTACGAGACGGACGTCTACCAGGCGATCATGCGGTGGATCGCAGCGGAGAGCGGCGTTGCGTACGGCGACTCCAGCGAGGCGACGAAAGCCCACCGCGTGCTGGCCGACCATGGTCGCGGGATGACGTTCCTAGCTGCCGACGGAATTGCGCCGTCGAACGAGGGCCGGGGCTACGTGATGCGGCGGATCATCCGTCGCGCCGTACAACAGGCGGCGCGCGTCGGTCTCGAGCCGCCCTACCTCTCGCGGCTTTCGGACGTCGTGATCGAGCAGATGAAGGACGGTTATCCGGAGCTCGAAGAGCACCGCGAAGAAATCCATCGCATCCTCACCGCCGAGGAGGAGCGCTTCGGGAAGACACTCGAGCGCGGACTGCGCCTCTTCGAGGAGGTTGCGGAGAAGGACGACGTCATCTCGGGCGAAGATGCATTCCGCCTGCACGACACGTACGGCTTCCCTCTGGAGCTGACGCGCGAGCTCGCCCGGGAACGGGGGCTCGGCGTCAACGAGGAGGAGTTCACGCGCTTGATGGAGGTGCAGCGCACGCGGTCGCGTGGCGCGATCTCGAAGGACGACAGACGGGCCGCCGAGTTCGCCAAGGATGCCGGCTTTCGTACCGAGTTCGTGGGTTACGAGAAGATCGAGGTCCTCACCCAGATCGGTGCGCTCGAAGATCTCGGCGACGGTCTCTTCCTCGCGAAGCTGCGCGAATCGCCCTTCTACCCCGAGGGCGGAGGCCAGGTCACGGACACCGGCTGGATCGAGCGCGACGACGGATCGGGCGTGCGCGCCGAGCTGCGGGAGGCGTACCGGCTGGAGGAAGATCAGGCGTTGCTCTTCGAGGGTGACGGGTTCTCCGAGGGTGACCGCGTTCGAGCGGTGGTGGCCTGGGGCGTCCGGTTCCCGACAATGGCGAATCACACCGCGACGCACCTGCTGCACGAGGCGCTGCGCGACGTCCTCGGCGAACATGTCAAGCAGGCGGGCTCTGCCGTGCGGCCCGACAAGCTTCGTTTCGACTTCACGCACCCGCAGCAGCTGACGGACGAAGAGCGGGAACGAGTCGAGCACCTCGTCAACGACAAGGTGTTCGAGGGCCTGCCGGTGCGCGCGTTCGTGACGCCGATCGACGAGGCGCGCCGGCTCGGCGCGATGATGCTGTTCGGAGAGAAGTACGGCGATCAGGTGCGCGTCGTCGAGATTCCCGGTTTCTCGCGGGAGCTGTGCGGAGGCACTCACGTCAGGTCGACCGCGGAGATCGGCCCCTTCGTGATCCTGTCGGAGGGCTCGGTTGGCGCAGGCGCGCGGCGGATCGAGGCGATCACGTCCGGCGAGGCGCATGCGTATCTCCATGCAACCGTGCGCGAGGCAGACGAGCTGCGTATCGAACTCGAGCGCGTCCGGAAGGAGTCGAAGAAGTCGAAGACGGCGGCCCCCGCAGACTTCGAGATCGTGGAGAGCGACGGAGGCGTCGTCCTCGCGGAGGCGAGGTCGCTCAAGGGTGGCCCACTCCGAGACCTGTCCGATCGCCTACGCCAGCAGGAAAAGGCGGCCGGCGTCATCGTCGGTTCCGTCGACGACGGGCGCGTCTATCTGGTCGTCAACCTCGACGAGTCCCTCGTCGACCGGGGCCTCGACGCATCAAGGCTGGTACGTGAGCTCGGCAAGCACATCGAAGGCGGGGGCGGTGGACGGCCCACGTTGGGCGAGGCAGGCGGCAAGAATCCGGCCGGACTGCGCAGTGCACTGCAAGCCGGGAAGCAAGCGATCGCAGCAGCGCTGAAGTGAAGGTTCTCGGACTCGACTACGGCCGGGCGCGCACCGGAGTTGCCGTCTCGGACCCCACCGGCACCATCGCACGACCGCTCTGTGTCGTCGAAAAGGCTGCGACCGGTGACGGGCTCGCGCGTCTGGCGGCCCTGATCGGCGAGCACGAGGTCGATCGCGTCGTCGTCGGGCTTCCACTTACATTGCGCGGCGAACGCGGGGAGCAGGTGCGCGAGACGGAGCGGTTCGTCGACGCTCTGAGCGACGTGACGAACGTCCCCGTCGTCACCTTCGACGAACGCTTCACGACCGACCTCGCGGAACAGACGCCGGCCGACGCGCCCGAAGACGCGCGGGCGGCGGCACATCTTCTCTCCGGATACCTGACATGGGCGAGCAGCGCCCCGGCGTGATCCCGCCCCGGCAGGGGCGTCCGCCGCAGCGACCGAATCCTCGCCAGGTCACGAGGCGGCGCGTCCTGGCCCTCGGCGTGCTCGTGCTCGTCCTCGGAGGGCTCGGCTGGCTTGCCGTCGCTGCAATCGGAGGAGGCGACAGCACCAATCGGGCTGGACAGACGTCGACGCTGTCCAGCACGCTCGTCTACCGAACGGTGACCCGCACGACCGCGACGGGCACGGTCGAGACGGTGATCGCAGTGCCGAAGCCGTTCCACGTCGTCTTCCCTGAGGGCTTCACGCGGAAGCAGATGGCCGAGCGTGTTGGTGCGGTCGCCAAGATTGCGGCACACAAGCGGAAGATCCAGCCGCGACTTGCGCGCGCCGCCTACCTCGCCGCGACCGCCAAGCCCCGTGTTCCATCGTGCTTCCGGAACAAGGTGCGGACCGTCGAGGGCTTTCTCTTCCCGGCCACTTACGAGTTCTTCAAGGACACGACCTCGGCGCAACTCGTGCGGGAGCAGCTCGACGCCTTTTGCCAGAACTGGAAACAGATCGATCTCGGCTACGCCCGGTCCAAGAACCTGACGTCCTACGACGTGCTGATCATCGCATCCATGGTCGAGAAGGAGACCCTGTCGCCCGACGAGCGCCAGCTCGTCTCTGCGGTGATCTACAACCGCCTGCACGCCGGCATGTCCCTTGGCATCGACGCCACGCTCCGGTACGGGCTCAACATCCCGCCGACCGAATCGATCCATCAGTCGCAGCTTCAGAGCAACTCGCCCTACAACACGCGCAAGCGTAAAGGACTGCCCCCGACTCCGATCGCCAACCCGGGGCTCGCGTCGCTACAGGCCGCAGCGCATCCGGCCAAGGTGAAGTACCTCTATTTCGTCCGCAAGCCGGACAAGAAGCACCACTTCTTCACCTCGAGCTACAAGGCGTTCCGCGATTACGCGGCCGCGCACGGCTACGGCCCGTGATCTCGGGTGAGACACGGCTCGTCGGGTTGCTCGGCGATCCGGTCTCGCAGTCGCTGTCGCCGCTGATTCAGAACGCGGCCTTCGCAGCGCGAGGGCTCGACTGGGCGTACGTACCGTTGTCCGTCGCGAGCGAGTCGCTGGCGGAAGCAGTGCGAGGGCTGGTGGCCCTCGGCTTCGCCGGCGCCAACGTGACGACGCCGCACAAGCTGGCCGTGGCAAAGCTCGTCGACACGGACGAGCCCTCCGTCAACACGCTCGTCGTCCGCGACGGCCGCCTCGTCGGCTCTTCGACGGACACAGCCATTCTCGCTGAGCTCGAGTTTCGGCGCGCTGCGATTCTCGGGGACGGGGGCTCGGCCGCAGCCTTTGCCGCAGCCTTGCCGGATGCTCTCCGCTTTTCGCGCCGGGAAACCTGGCCGCCGCAGGTGTCAGACGCCGACGTCGTCGTCAATGCCACTTCGGAGCGCGATCAGGTCTTAGTCGAGCTCGGACCCGGTCAGACCCTCGTCGACCTTCCGTATCCACGGACGGCGACCGCGCGAGCGGCCGAGGCTGCCGGGGCCCGTGTCGTGGACGGGGTCGATGTCCTGGTCGCCCAGGGCGCCGCCTCGTTCGAGACGTGGACCGGCGTGCCCGCACCGGTCGACGTGATGCGTGCAGCAGTACGCTCCGCCTGATGGCGCTGGAGCTCGTAACGGCTGGCGAATCGCACGGTCCGGCGCTCGTCGCCGTCGTGACCGGGCTGCCCGCCGGGCTCGTGCTCGACAAGGCAGCAATCGACGCGGACCTCCACCGACGCCAGCAGGGCTACGGCCGGAGCCCACGTCAGCAGATCGAGCGAGACGAGGTCGAGGTGCTCGCCGGGCTTCGGCATGGGCGGACGCTGGGGACGCCGCTGGCCCTCGTCGTGCGCAACCGCGACCACAAGAACTGGGAGTGGGGGATGAGCCCATGGCAGCCCGAGGGCAAGGCTGCAGGGAAGGGGACGAAGGGAGTCACGTTGCCACGGCCGGGACACGCCGATCTCGCCGGCGCCCTGAAGTACGGCTTGTCCGACGTTCGCGATGTGCTCGAACGTGCGAGCGCGCGCCACACAGCCGTGATCGTCGCTGCGGGCTCGGTTGCGAAGGCATTGCTCGCGGAGATCGGCGTCAGTGTAGATGGGCGAGTGCTCACGGACGATCTCGAGCAGCGGATAGACGAGGCGCGCGCCGATCAGGACACGGTCGGCGGCGTGGTCGAGGTTCGCGCGCGCGGCGTTCCTCCTGGTCTGGGCTCGTACGCGACGAAGGACGACCGCCTGGATGCGCGGCTGGCCGCATCGTTGATGGGCACCCAGGCGGTGAAGGGACTAGAGATCGGCGCCGGCTTCGAGCTCGCGTCGAAGCGGGGCTCCGGTGCACACGACGAGATCCTCCGCGACGAGCGTGGCCTCTACCGCGAGACGAACCGCGCCGGCGGGATCGAGGGCGGCGTCTCGAATGGGGAGGAGATCGTCGTACGCGCTGCCATGAAACCTCTGCCGACGCTGATGAAGCCGCTCGCCTCGGTCGACCTCGAGACGGGCGAGCCCGCGCAGGCACTCGTCGAGCGCAGCGATACCGCCGCGGTCGAAGCGCTCTCAGTCGTCGCGGAGGCATGCGTGGCGTGGGAGCTCGCACGTGCCGCAAAGGAGAAGTTCGGCGGCGACGCGCTCGCGGACTTGCTCGCGGCGCACCGCGCTTACCTGGAGCGGATCGACTGGTCACCGAGGTAGGCGCGCTCGGCCGTCACCTCGCGCTCGTCGGCTTCATGGGCGCGGGGAAGTCGACGATCGGTCGGGAGGTCGCCGCCGTCACCGGAAGGCCGTTCGTCGACGTAGATCGTGAGATCGAGCGGCGGCACGGTCCCGTTGCCGAGCTCTTCGTACAGGGCGAGCCCGAGTTCCGCAAGATCGAAGAAGACGTTGCCGCGGAGGCTCTTGCGTCATCGACGCCCGCCGTCATCGCCTTCGGGGGTGGGGCGGTGCTCTCCGAGCGGACGCGTGAGTTGCTCCTGAACGATGCGTTCACTCTTAGGGTCGTCGTCGACGTGGCCGACGCATGGAGGCGGGCCCGCGACACCGGCCGTCCGCTTGCGCAGAACGAGGATCAGTTCAGGCGACTGTTCGACGAGCGGCAGCCGCTCTATGAAGCGGTGTCGGCAGGACTTGTACGGAACACCGAAGAGGTCGTGCTCGCAGCGTTGGAGATCGAGGTCGGGCGGGGACTGCTCGCAAGACTTGCGGACCGGCTCGGCGAAAGCGGGGAGGCCGTCGCCGTGATCGGCGACGAGCACGTGCTCGACATCCATCCACTGGCTTTCGATCCTGCGGCCGTCCATCGCGTACCCCGAGGAGAAGCCGCGAAGACCCCGGCCGAGCTCGAAAGGCTGTGGAAAGAGCTCCAGCTGGACCGGCGCGGCACGATCGTCGGCTACGGCGGCGGATCGACGACGGACGTCGCCGGTCTCGCGGCCGCGATGTACCTGCGCGGCGTCCGCTGGGTCGCCGCGCCGACGACGTTGCTCGGCCAGGTCGACGCGGCAATCGGAGGCAAGACCGCCATCGACCTTCCGGCCGGGAAGAACCTCGTCGGCGCATTCCACTATCCGGCGCGGGTCATCATCGATCCGAACGTGCTCGCCACGTTGAGTGAGGCGCAACGACGTGAGGGCATGGCGGAAGTCGTCAAGACGGGACTGCTCGCCGGCCGTCCGCTCTGGGAGCTCGAAGACGACGCGATGATTCGGGCCTGCGCCGCGTTCAAGGCGGCGGTGTGCCTGGGAGATCCCTTCGATCAGGGCCGCCGCGCGATCCTCAACCTCGGGCATACGTTCGCGCACGCACTCGAGACCGCGGCGGGTTACCGCGGTCTATCGCACGGCGACGCGGTTGCGCTCGGCCTGCTCGCGGCTCTTCGGCTGTCGGGTCGACCGACGGGCGTCGTGGAAGAGGTGCTCGGCACCGGGCCTGTTCGCCTCGATCGTGACCGCGCCTGGATGGCCCTGCAACGCGACAAGAAGGCGCAACGCGGAGAGCTGCGACTCGTGCTCCTGGGCGACGACGGTCCCGGCGTCGAGGCTCGCCCTGCGGGCGAAGTTCGAGCAGCTCTCGACGAGCTGATAGCCGATTAGAGTGCGGCGATGCAGGTGGTCGTCCTCAACGGGGTCAATCTCGACGTCTTGGCACGCCGCGATCCCGCGCTCTACGGCAGAATGTCGCTCTCGGAGCTGGAGACGCGCATCTACGACTGGGCGTCCGGGCTCGGTTGTCACGTTCGCTGTCGGCAGACGAACCACGAAGGTGAATACGTGGAGTGGTGCCACGACGCGCTCGACTGGGCCGACGGGGTCGTCGTGAATCCCGGCGCCTGGACGCACTACTCGTATGCGATCCGCGACGCTCTCGAACTTTTCGACGCACCGATCGTCGAAGTGCACCTCTCCAACATCGACGAGCGAGAGGAGTGGAGGCGCACGTCTGTCGTCGCCGACCTTGCCGCGAAGCGCATACTCGGCAAAGGAGCGGACGGCTACCGAGAGGCGCTCGAGTTCATCGTCCAGCAGGTGGGAGCCGCGCGATGAACCCTCGCATCGAGCGTCTCCGCGAATTGCTCGAGGAGCCACTCCTCGTCACCAACCCGACGAACATCCACTACCTCTTCGGGTTCAAGAGCTCGAACGCTGCGCTTCTGGTCGATCAGGACCGCGCTCGGCTCTTCACCGACTTCCGCTATTCGGAGGCGGCGCGCGCGGTCGAGGGCGTGGAGTTCGAGGAGACGAAGCGGGCGCTGCTCGCCGATCTTGCCGGCAGATTGTCCGGGCCCATCGGATTCGAAGCCGATTTCGTCTCCTACGCAGGCTACGAAACGCTTCGGGACGGCTCCGTGGAGCCCGTTCCGCGGCGCGGTCTCGTCGAGCGGCTCCGCGCGATCAAGGACGAAGAAGAGCTCGCCGCGATCAAGCGCGCGTGTGAGATCACCGATCGGGTCTTCGAGCGGCTGGTCGAGCAGCGCTTCGTCGGCCGAACCGAACGAGACCTCGCGTGGACGATCGAGCAACTCTTCCACGACGAGGGCGCAGAAGCCGTCGCTTTCGAGACGATCGTTGCGTCGGGGCCGAACTCGGCGCGTCCGCATGGCCGGGCGACCGATCGCCAGATCGGACGCGGCGAAACGGTGATCGTGGATACCGGCTGCGTCGTCGGCGGCTACGCCTCCGATTACACACGGACGTTCACGACCGGATTCGTCGAAGGCCCGATCAAGGAGGTCTACGCCCTCGTGCTCGCGGCCCAGCAAGCGGGTTTCGATGCGCTTCGCGCCGGCGTCCGGGGTCTCGACGCCGACGCCGCGGCCCGGCGCGTGGTGGACGCCACCCCGTTCGCCGGCACCTTCGGCCACGGGCTCGGCCACGGTCTCGGCCTGGAGGTGCACGAGGCGCCGCGGCTTTCGACCGAATCGACGGACACCCTGGCGGCCGGCAACGTCGTGACGGTCGAGCCCGGGATCTATCTCGACGGTCGAGCCGGGATCAGGATCGAGGACAACGTGGTCGTCACGAACGGCGGGATCCAGAACCTCACAGGCTTCCGCAAAGACCTGATCACCGTCGGCTAGCTACCCTCTGCGCCTTGGCCGAGACCGTCAACACGAATCAGTTCAAGAACGGGATGCACATCGAGCTCGACGGTTCGTTTTGGCGCATCGTCGAGTTCCAGCACGTCAAGCCGGGCAAAGGCGGCGCGTTCGTCCGCACGAAGCTCAAAGGGCTGGACACCGGCGCGGTCGTCGACCGGACGTTCCGAGCCGGCGAGAAGTTCCCCCGCGTTCGGACCGAGACGAAAGACATGCAGTACCTCTACGACTCCGGCGACGAAGTCGTGTTCATGGACCAGGACACCTACGAGCAGACGGCGCTCCCGCGCGGGACGGTCGAAGATGCGCTCGAGTTCATGCTTCCGTCCAGCTCGGTGCAGATGCTGCTCGTCAATGGCGCGCCGACCGGTGTCCAGCTACCTGCATCGGTGGAGCTGGCCGTGTCCCAGACCGAGCCGGGGGTGAAGGGCGACACGGTCTCGAACGTGACGAAGCCCGCAACGCTCGAGACCGGCGCGGTCGTGCACGTTCCGCTCTTCGTGAACCCGGGTGACCGCATCAAGGTCGACCCCCGCGAAAAACGCTATATCTCTCGAGCCTAGGCCAACGCCCGGCGTAGCGCGTCGGCGCCGTTCTCCAGAACCGGATCGCCGTGCGACACGACGACGAGCTCGACCGGAAGCTCGGCCAGGCGCTCGCGCAACTCCGGCCTCAGCCGCTGCTCGGCCCACTCCTGTTCGCCCTTGGGAAACCAGCGCACGGGCAGCTCGATCCCTCCGTTCGTTCCGATGAGGAGATCGCCCGAGATGAGTGCACGGTGCCGCTCGAGGAAGAACAACGCCTCGACCCAGTCGCTGCCCCTGACGATCTCGGCCTGCACGCCGGCCGGCAGTTCGCCCTTCGCCTCGGGACGCCAGAGCGTCGCCTTGTAGCGGTCGAGCACCGTTGCGACGCTGCGCTCGTGCCAGTGCACGGTCAGCAGCACGTGCACCGGCAGATCGAGCCGTTCGACGTCGCGGTCGAGCGCCGACCAGAACAGGTCCTCTTCGTCGTCCGGGACGAGGGGATCGACGACGACGAGCGAATCCGCGAGCTCTGCGTAGACGGAGCCGACCTCGGGGCCCCATTGCTCGGCGTGATCCCACTCGGGATGCGACGCCGTCCAGCGCCACAAACCCGGCCTGAGCTCCTGGACCTCCATGCCTGCAAAACCTATCCTGGCCCGGCAGGGCGCTAGGCTCCCCGCATGCCGGCGCTCGCCGATACCACCATCCGTCTCCTCGGCCAGGAGCCGCTCGCCGGGCGATTGCCGACGGCCGAACAGCTTCGGATCGCAGCAATCCTCGACCGGGCTGGCTACGCCTATCTCGAGGTCTCGGGCGGCGGGTGCTTCGACAGCGCGGTTCGGCGGGGTGTGGAGAGCCCGTGGGAGCGAATTCGCGCTCTCAAGGCGCAGGTCAAGACACCCTTGGGCCTCGCGCTGCGCGGCCGTTTCCTCGTCGGATCGCGTCCGGTCGACAACGACTTCATCCGGAGATTCATCGCGTGCGCAGCGGAGAACGGCATCGACGTCTTTCGCCTACACGATCCCCTCAACGACGTCTCCAACCTGAGGGAGGCTGCGGACGCCGTCGCGCGTGCGGGCGGTGAGTTCGAGGCGGGCCTCGTCTACAGCCCGGGGCGAACCGGCGAGACCGATCCTTTGATGGAACAGGCCTCGGAGCTGCCGAATCTCGGCGCCGCGCGTGTGCTCCTGCACGACCCGACCGGCTCGCTGCAACCACATCGCGCGCGGGAGCTGGTCACGGGCCTGCGCGAGGTCACCGGTCTTCCGGTGGGGATCTACTGCCAGGGCTCGGGGGGCAACGCGCTTGCTGCCGCCCTCGAGGCTGCGCGCGCCGGAGCCGACCTGATCGCGTCCGCCGTCTATCCGATCGCGCTCACGCTGCACCGCGTGTCGGGAGAGGCGCTCGCGGAGGCGCTCGCGGGGCTCGGGCTCGACTGCGACATCGACGTCTCGGCTCTGTGGGAGGCGTCCGACGTGGTCGACGAGCACATCGGCGACGAGCCAGTCACGCCACTTGCCCCGCGCATCGCGGTTCGCGCGGCGCAGCACGACCTTCCGGCGAGCCTCGTCACGGCGCTCGACACCAATCTGCGCGCACAAGCAGCGGGTGCGAGGCTCGACGAGACCATCGCCGAGCTCGTGCGGATCCGCGCCGAGGTCGGCTGGCCGCCACTCGCCTCGCCGATCGGACAGCTGCTCGGCTCGCAGGCGCTGCTGAACGTCCTGTCCGCCAGCCGCTACTCCGTGGTGGTCGACGAGCTGCGGTCGCTGGTCGAAGGCCATCTCGGCACGACACCGGCCCCGATCGAGAAATCGATCGAGCGGATCGTTGCGCTCACGGCCGATCCGGAGTCGGTAGAAGACGCGACCGCGCCGCCGCTGCAGGAGGTTCGGGCCCAGTCCGAAGGCCTCGCCTCGAGCGAAGAAGAGCTGCTGCTGCTCGGTCTCTTCGGCGACAACGCGGAGCCGCTGCTCCGCACGATCCGCGGTCGGTCGTCGAGCGACGAGTTGACCGCAGGCGGTGTCGACCAGGCGCGGGCAGAGAGGATTCGCGAGCTCGTGCGCATCGTCCAGGAGACCGGAATCGGCGAGGTCACGATCGAAGAGTCGGGGATGCGCGTCTCGGTGCGCCGGACCGAAGATCGCGAGCCGGCGGCACCGCGATCCCAGTCTCCACTGGCGATGGACGAGGCGGAGCTCGCCCCGGTCGCTCCCAACGGCATCGTCCGTGTCGAGGCGCCGATGGTCGGGACGTTCTATCGAGCGCCGCAGCCGGGCGCGGCGCCGTTCGTCGAGGAGGGACAGCCGGTCGGTGCGGGGCAAACGCTCTGCATCCTGGAGGCCATGAAGCTCATGAACGAAGTGAAGGCCGAGGTCGAGGGCATCGTGCGCGGGATCCACGTCGAGAATGCGGCGCCGGTCGAATTTGGGCAACTCCTCTTCGAGCTCGAACCGCTGACCGCGCGTCCGCTGGACGCCCTCTAACGATGTTCTCGCGCGTGCTCGTGGCGAACCGTGGCGAGATCGCGGTGCGCGTCATCCGCGCGCTGCACGAGCTCGGCGTGGAGGCGGTTGCCGTGTACTCGACGGCTGACGCCGGCACGCTGCACACACGCCTGGCCGACCAGGCGGTGTGCATCGGCCCGCCGAGCGCAACTGAGAGCTACCTGAACCTCCCTTCGGTCGTCGCCGCGGGCGAAACGACGCGCTGCGACGCGGTGCATCCCGGCTACGGCTTCCTCGCGGAGAACCCCGATTTCGTCAAGGCGTGCGAGGAGAACAACCTCGTGTTCGTCGGCCCGGACGCCGACGTCATGGCCCGCATGGGCGACAAGGTCGCGGCCAAGCGCGAGCTGGCAGAGGCCGGGCTCCCGCTCGTTCCCGGAACGGGGGCCGTCGAGGCGGATGAGGCGCGTGCCGGCGCGGCCGAGATCGGATTCCCCGTGCTGCTCAAGGCCTCGGCGGGTGGAGGTGGGAAGGGAATGCGGCTCGTGGAACGACCGGATGACCTCGAGGATGCCTTCGCCAGGGCGAGCGCCGAGGCCCTCGCCGCGTTTGGCGACGGGACCCTCTACCTCGAGAAGCTGATCACTCCGGCACGGCACGTCGAAATCCAGGTGCTCTGTGATGCCGACGGCGGCGTGCTCACACTGGGCGAGCGCGAATGCTCGATCCAGCGGAGGCACCAGAAGCTGATCGAGGAATCGCCGTCGCCGGCTCTCGACGACTCGACGCGCGAAGCGATGGAGTCGGCCGTTACGCGCGCGTGCCGTGCGATCTCCTATCTCAATGCCGGCACGTTCGAGTTCCTGCTCGCGCCGGACGGCTCGTACTACTTCATCGAGCTCAACGCGCGGCTCCAGGTCGAACATCCCGTGAGCGAGCTCGTGACCGGAATCGACATCGTGCGTGAACAGCTGAAGATCGCTGCGGGCGAACAGCTGCACGAAACCGGACGCGCGGCGAGACGTGGCCACGCGATCGAGGTCCGCCTCAACGCCGAGGATCCGTCGCGCGGCTTTGCGCCTGCGCCGGGGGTGATCGAGCGCTTCCGGCCGCCGCTCGGTCCCGGCATCCGACTCGACACACATGTAGAAGAAGGCTCGGTGATCCCGCCGTACTACGACTCGCTGATCGGGAAGCTCATCGTGTGGGACGAGAATCGCGATGCAACGATCGAGCGGTCACTACGCGCGCTCGGCGAGCTCGATCTCCGTGGGGTGCGGACGACGCGCGAAGCGGCGCTGGAGATCCTCGCGAGCGAGGGGTTCCGCAGCGGGCAGTATTCGACGAGCTTCCTCGACGAGACCCGATTGGTAGCGGTCGGTGCGCCTTGACCCTCGTGGTTTCGGA
>VAXG01000104.1 GCA_005883355.1 Actinomycetota bacterium
CGACAGGTGTGAAAGACGCCGTTGAGATTCGTCTCGATGACGATGCGCCAGTCCTCGTCCGACATGCGTGCGATCAGACCATCGCGGGTCACGCCTGCGTTGTTGACCAGGATGTCCAGGTCGCCGGCCGCGTCGACGAGCGCCTTGGCCTGTTCGGGGTCGGCAACGTCCGCCTCGACGGCGCGCGCTCCCGCCTCCCGTGCCACCGCTTCCGCCTCGTCCTTGCCCGAGCGGTAGCTCAGCGTGACGGACGCACCGGCACGCGCGAGCTCGAGCGCAATCGCACGCCCGATGCCCCGTGACCCGCCCGTGACGAGGGCGGTCTTCCCCTCCAGCGACGCAAAAGGAAAAGGTTCAGGCAGAGAGGAGTGTCTCCTCGAGCTTGTCGACCTCTTCCGGTGTGGAGACGGAGATCGTCTTCACGCTGCGGTCGATCCGCTTGATCAGCCCGGAGAGAACGTTGCCCGGGCCGACCTCGACGAAGGTGTGGACGCCCTCCTTGATCAGGGCCTGGCCCGCGTGCGTGAAGCGCACCGGGGCGGTGAGCTGCTCCACGAGCAGCGGGGCCATCCTCTTCGCCGACTCGATGCGCGCTGTCACCGTGGACATGAAGGGCGAGGTCGGCTCGACGAATTTCGCCTTGTCGAGTGCGGGCCGGAGACGGTCCGCCGCGCGCGCGACGAGTGGGCTGTGGAACGCGCCCGACACGCGCAGCTTCACCGCGCGGCGAGCGCCCGCCTCCTCGGCAGCGGCGCAGGCCTCGTCGACCGCAGGATTCTCTCCCGAGACGACGATCTGCCCGGGACAGTTGTAGTTCGCCGGCCACACGTTGAAGATGCGCCGGCAGATCCGTTCCACGACCTCATCGTCGAGGCCGAGGATCGCGGCCATCGAGCCCGGGTTCTTGCGAGCCGCCTCCGCCATCGCAAGTCCGCGTTCGCGCACGAGCGCAATCGCCTCTTCGACCTTCAGCGCTCCCGCTGCCGCCAGTGCGGCGAACTCGCCCACCGAGTGCCCGACGACGAAGTCCGGCTTGATCCCGCGCGCCCGCACGGCCGCGCAGACGGCGAGACTCGTTGCGACGAGGGCCGGCTGCTGGATCTCCGTCTCGACGAGCTCTTCTTCCGGCCCCTCGAAGCAGAGGTGCTTCAGGTCGAGCCCAGCCGCGAGGCTGCTGCGCTCGAAGACGTCGAGCGCCTCGGGGTAGGCCGCCGCGATCTCCCGGCCCATGCCGACCTCGAGCGATCCCTGTCCAGGGAAACAGAAGGCAATCCGACCGGCCTTCATTGCGTCCACTCCATCAGAGCCGAGCCCCAGGTGAGCCCTGCTCCCATGCCGGTCATCAACACGAGATCTCCTTTTTTGAGCCGACCGTCCGCCTGCGCCTCCGCCAGAGCAAGCGGGATCGAACCGGAAGAGGTATTGCCGTACCGATCAACGTTAACGATCATCCTCTCGCGCGGGATACCGAGTTTCTGGACCGCGTGATCCAGGATCCGCACGTTTGCCTGGTGGGGAATGTAGACGTCGACGTCCTCGACCGCTGCTCCGCACCGCTCCAGGACCGCCTCGGCGGACGACACGAGCACGCGCGTGGCGAACTTGAAGACCTCGCGGCCGTTCATGTGGACGTACCCGTTCCCGGTGGCCTCCTCCATGCTGCGCGAGCCGCTACCGGGGAGAGAGAGGTGGATTCCGCCGCCTCCGTCCGCGCCCAGCTCGAAGCCGAGGAAGCCCGGCTTCTCGACCTTCTCGAGCACAACGGCGCCGGCGCCGTCGCCGAACAACACGAGCGTCGACCGGTCGGTCCAGTCGAGGATTCTGGACAGGACGTCCCCGCCGACGACGAGCGCCCGTTCGGCCAGCCCGGCGACAAGCATCCCGTAGGCCTGCGCGAGCGCGTACATGAAGCCCGTGCAACCCGCGAGGAGGTCATAGGCCGCGGCTTCATTCGCGCCCAGCGTGTCGGCGAGCAGTGCGCTCGACGTCGGGAACATCATGTCGGGCGTCACCGTGGCGCAGAGCAGGAGGTCGAGATCCTTGCCTTCGATCCCGGCCTGCGCGATCGCGGCCTTGGCCGCCGGGAGCGCGAGGTCGGTGAGCGCCTGTTCGGGCGCCGCGATTCGCCGCTCGCGGATGCCGGTGCGTTCCATGATCCATTCGTCCGACGTGTCGACGAGCGTCGAGAGCTCGTCGTTCGTCAGCACGCGGTCGGGCACGTACGCGCCGACGCCGGTGATCGAGACCGGCGGGCCCTGCGCCTTCCCGATCATCGTTCCACCGCAAACGTGAGCGTCGCGCGACACGCGAGCTCGCCCCCGACACGAGCCTCCGCCTTGCCGCGTCCGATCGGACCGCGAACGCGCTCGAGGTCGCAGCGCAACTCGAGGACGTCACCCGGTTCGACGATGCGCTTGAAGCGACAGTCATCGATACCTGCGAAGAGGGCGAGCTTCCCCCGGTTCTCCTCTTCGCTCAGAACGGCCACCGCGCCCGTTTGCGCGAGCGCTTCCACGATCAGCACGCCGGGCATCACCGGCCGGCCCGGGAAGTGTCCACTGAGATACCACTCGTCCGCGCGTACCGTCTTTCGCGCGACCGCTCCCTCTCCGGGGCGGAGCTCGATCACCTCGTCGATCAAGAGAAACGGCTCGCGGTGAGGGAGGATCTCCTCGATCGCCTCGCGGCCGAACGGCGGAGCGAAGATCACGCGACGTCCGAAAGCTTGTCGCGCAGACGGCTGCGGCCACGATGCGCATAACACTTCGCCGTCCCGACCGGCATGTCCGCCGCAACGGAGATCTCTTCGAACGAAAACCCAAGCGCATCCTTGAGGACGACGACGCGGGCCTGCTCGGGCGCGATCTCCGCGAGACAGCGGTTGAGCTCGCCCCGCAGTTCCGCCCTGTCAGCCTCTCCCGCAGGATCCCCGTCGGTGGCGGCCCGCCGGTCCTCGAGCAGCGGCTCGCACGCCCGGGCCCGCTGACGATTCCCGACATCTCGGCAGGCGTTGATCGTCAGCCGGTGCAACCAGGTCGCGAACTGCGACTCGCCGCGAAACTGCCTGATCTTCATGCAGAGCTTCGCCAGGGCTTCCTGTGCTGCGTCCCGAGCATCTTCCGGATCGCGAAGCAGATGGCCAGCGAGCTTCTCCACGCGCGGTGCGTGCCTTTCGCAGAGAGCCTCGAGGGCCCTCGCGTCCCCGTCTTTCGCTCTTTTCACCAGGATCGGATCGCTCAGCCGCGCATAGGCAAGTGGTCCTTCCGGACGGGAGGACTGCGAGATTTGACGCCGGCGGCCACGTGGCAGTTGCATCTCTGCGCTCTAGTGTAGGAGCGTGGCGGATTCACTCGCCCCGGACGCCGTGAAACCTCTCCTTCGTGGCCGGTTCGGTCGCGCTTACCGCTACGCAGAGGTCACCCCCTCGACCCAGCGGATGCTGGCGGCCGACGAGGCGGAGGGCGCGGTCGCGGTCGCCGAGGAACAGACCGCGGGGCGAGGTCGTCTAGGGCGTAGCTGGCAGGCTCCCGCAGGAACGAGCGTGCTGGTCTCCGTTCTCCTGCTCCCGGACGTGGAGCCGGCGAAGCTCCCGGAGCTCTCCCTCGTCGCCGGCAACGCGGTCGCAGAGGCAATCGTCGAGGTGACAGGGATCGAGCCCACGATCAAGTTCCCGAACGACGTCCTCATCGGCGGCCGCAAGGTTGCCGGGATCCTCGCCGAGTCGAGCGAGGGACGCGTGGTGCTCGGCATCGGCATCAATGCCAACCAGACCCGCGAGCAGCTCCCTGACGACGCGCAGACGGAGCCGACGTCGCTCCGCCTCGAGCTGGGCGAGCCCGTGAACCGCGTGCAGCTTCTCGCTGCGATCCTCCTTCAGCTCGAGCGCGCGTACGACGACTGGGTCGCTACGGGAACTTCAGCGTCCGGCTGACGTTCCCGGCCGCATCCTGCGCGACGACACGCACGCTCCGCACCGAGGACGCACGGAACGAGAACGCGCCAGCGCGAACCGTACGGATCACGACCCTGCCGTTGAGCGTCAGCCGAATTGTCGCCGGCTCGCTCACCCGAAAACGGAGGCCGCGAAACGAGAGGGCACGAAGTTCGGGAGCAACCGTGTCGATTCGGAAAAGCACGGTGTGCGTGACGGTACCGACGTCGTTCGTTGCCGTGAGTACTCCGGCGTACTTGCCGTCTTTCAGTCCGGTGGGACCCCACGGGACAGTTTGAGCGCCCGGAGCTAGGTCCGCGGAGTAGACAGAGGCCAGCGTCTTCCCCGCCTGCGCGATCTCGAGCTTCACCGACGCAGCCTGCGCGAGCTGGAAGCCGAACGTGATCGTGTCCGCGACGCCGTCGCCATTCGGGGAGACGGCCAACGGCGACGCGGTGAAGCCCCCGACGGTTCGGTCGACCAGGACAGGCACCACGGAGCTCACGGTCGTACGGCCGTCACTTGCGCTGAGCACGATCTCGTAGCGCCCGTCGGCGATACCGGCGGCGGTGAAGCTGAACGATTGCTTGCCGGCGCGCCGTGCCTGCGAGAAAAGGACGGAGAGATCCTGTCCGGCCGGCCCGCGCAAGGTGGCGGTCACGGTCGCCGGTGCGGTGAGCGTGTAGGAGATCTTGCTGGAGTCGGTCTGCCCATCGCCGTTCGGGGTGATCGTGCGCGGCAGCGCGGTCGCCGACGTGATCGCGAGCGAGACAGGCTTTCCTCCGATCGTCCCGCTGGCGGGACGGACGTTGTCGCCCGCCGAAATCGTCCAGCTGTAGGACCCCGGAACGGCAGTTGCAGCGTCCCAAGTCCAGTCCACGTCCTGGCTCGTTCCGGTGCCGGTGGCAACGGCGGTCCCTGTTGCGTCGGCGACGGTCACGGTCCAGGGGAGCGGCTCACTGAGGCGCGCACGAAAACGCACCTGGCCGCCGAGGGCGCCGCGAACAAAGGGCGCGTAGAGCTTCGGCAGACCGTCGCTCTGCGCCTGCTGCGCGATGGCGTCGAGTTGGGAGTAGAGCGCGGCTCCCGGACAGGTCGTGAAGCCCGTGTCGCGATGCCCCGAGACGGCACGGATGAAGACCGGGACGCCGGAGGCGAAGCGCGCGTTTCCACCGGAGACCCAGGTCAGCGTCGACTTGGGATCGACGTGCGCGATGTCGAGGCGCCAGGCGAGCAGATGGGCGAGCGCGGTGCGTGATGCGGCCGTTGGAGGGGTCGAGGTGTACGTCCCGAGCACTGCGACCCCGACGGAGCCGGTGTTGAACCCCTCGGCATGCGCACCGATCACTGGTTTGTCGATGCCGCCGTAACGCCCCTCGAAGACCTGCCCGTACTTGTCGACGAGAAAGTTGTAGCCGATGTCGTTCCAGCCGTTCCCCTTCACGTGGTAGACCTCGATGCCACGCACGATCGCGGCGGACTGCGAGGCGGTGTAGGAGTTCGTTCCGGCCGTGTGATGCACGAGCGCGAACTGAAGAGCCGTGGCGAAGCTCGGCGGGGCGCGGCGAATCGCCTCGTTCGCACCCCAGGCTTCGCGATCGATGAGGAGGGGCGAGCCAGTCAGCGAAACGCGGCGCAGCGGGATACGCACCTCAGGGCTGCGCACGAAGTAGGCGCGCAGTCGCTGCACCTTTCCACGCAATCGATACTCGATCCGATCGGAAGAGCCGGTCCAGTACGGGTTGCCCACGTGCCAGCCGACCGCGGCGCGCGCTTCGGCGGTCCCCGCGTTCGGGAGGTCCTCGCCCTCCGGGTCCGCACGCCGCCAGGCGCTCCACCTTCCTGCGAGCGAGCGGGTGCGGAATTGCACTGTGCCCGGGCCTTGCCAGTGCAACCCCACCATGTCGAACTGTGTGCTCGTCGCTGCAAGCACGCGTTCACCGTGCAGCGGCACCTCGCGCATGGTCAGGGTTGCGCCCCCGAATGCCGCGGTAGGAGCGACGAAGAACAGGAGCATGGCGACGAGGAGAGGTTTCATGGCGACGGACGGCCTCTTGTGCAGGGTGCCTGTACCCGGCTTCGGCCTCAAGTGCGCACGCCCTTCCCTGATAGAATCCTTACGAGTTGAAGAGCGCCTGTTTGCGGGGACTTTTGCTCGTCGGGGCGTTCCTCGCCTTTGCCTCTTCGGGTTCGGCTGCCACCTCCACACCACGCGTCTTGGCGATCCATTTCGACACGGAGGTGAATCCCGTCACGCAGAACTACCTCTGTCACAACCTCAGCCAGGCCGCGAAGGATGGTTACTCCGCAGCCGTGATCGTGCTCGACACACCAGGCGGGCTCCTGCAGTCGAAGGACAAGATCGTGCTCTGCGAGTTGAACGCAAAGCTGCCGGTGCTCGTGTGGGTCGGGCCGAACGGCGCCACCGCAGGCTCGGCGGGCGTTTGGATCGCGCAGGCGGCCGACTTCCTGGGCATGGCGCCGCAGACGAACATCGGGTCGTCGACTCCGATCGACTCGGGAGGAGGAAACATCGGCTCCGATCTCCGCCGGAAGCTCATCAACCACGAGGCCGCAACTCTGCGTGCCCTCGCACAGAGTCATGGGCGCAACGTCCAGTGGGCCGACCGTGCAGTTCGCGTGGCCACCAACGCAACTGCTCTCGAAGCGTTGCGGATGCACGTGATCGACGCAGTGGCCCCGACCCTGCCGTCCCTGCTCGAGCAGGCCGACGGCGTGAAAACCAAGCCGCGTGGCTACACCCTTCACCTCGCCGGCGCAGCGATCCACAACGTACACCTTGGCTTCTTCACCCGAATCCTGAACACGCTGATCGATCCGAACATCCTTCCCCTGCTCTTCCTGGCGGGCCTCGCCGGGATCGGCTTCGAGATCTTCCATCCGGGCGTGGTCCTGCCCGGCGCACTCGGCGCGGTCGCGCTCGTCACCGCGCTCTTCGGATTCTCGGTCCTGCCGATCAGCTGGGGCGGCCTACTCCTGATGCTCCTCGGTGTTGCGCTGCTGGTGGTCGACGTCCACGTGACGACACACGGTGCACTCACCGTCGCCGGGCTGATCAGCCTCGCGGTGGGCTCGATCATGCTCTTCCAGAACGCCCCGGGCTTTCACACGTCGAAACCTCTGGTGATCAGCATCGCGGTCGCGCTCGGAGCGGTGTGGGTCTTCGCGATCAGCAAGGCTGTGCAGGTCCGCCACAGTCCCGTCGAAGTCGGACCGCAGTTGATCGCCGGCTCCATCGGCGAGGTGCGCGGCGACGGCCTCGTCTACGTCAACGGCGAGCTCTGGCAGGCGCGGACTCCAGACGGACAAGAGCTTCATCGGGGCGAGCGCGTCCGGGTCGAGTCCCTAGACGGATTAGTTCTGACAGTTCGTCCCGAAGGGACCTGAGGCGTCGCATGCGACGCCGCTTCAGGGCGTGCGGGCTCGGCCCGCACGCCCGTCTGCACTGACCGACCCCTGCCACAGCCGGACCGCGTACATCCCGTAGGATCCAGTCCATGAACGCCGCGCTGATCATCATCGCCGTACTGGTCTTCCTGGTGATCCTGTTCCTCTTCTCCGCGATCAAGGTCGCACGCGAGTACGAGCGAGGCATCATCTTCCGCCTGGGGCGACTGCTGCCCGAGCCGAAGGGGCCGGGGCTCTTCCTGCTCATCCCGGTCGTCGATCGGATGGTCAAGGTCGACCTGCGCACGATCACGCTGACGATCCCGCCGCAGGAAGTGATCACGAAGGACAACGTCCCCGTTCGTGTGAACGCCGTGGCTTACTTCCGCATCGTCGCCCCGAAGGACGCGATCGTGCAGATCGAGAACTTCATGGTCGCGACGTCGCAGATCGCGCAGACGACTCTGCGATCTGTGCTCGGACAGCACGTGCTGGACGAGCTGCTCTCGGAGCGCGAAAAGATCAACGGGATCCTGCAGGGGATCATCGACGAGTCGACGGCACCCTGGGGCATCAAGGTGTCCATCGTCGAGGTGAAGGACGTCGAGATTCCGTCCTCGATGCAACGTGCGATGGCGCGACAGGCGGAGGCCGAACGCGAGCGGCGCGCGAAGATCATCAACGCCGAAGGCGAGTTCCAGGCAGCGGAGCGACTCAAGGACGCGGCTGCGGTGATCGGTGAGCAGCCGGTGGCCTTGCAACTGCGCTACCTGCAGACGTTGCTCGAGCTCGGCTCCTCGCAGGCGACGACGATCGTGTTCCCCGTCGATCTGATCCGGCCTTTCCTGGAAAAGAAGGCCGGCGAGCCGAACTGAGCGGCGAGCTCCGACGCGATCCGGATTCGGGGCGCGTCGCGGTGATCGCTCCCGGCAGGGCGAAGCGACCCGGCGCAGCCCGGCCGCCGCTCGACCCGCCGAGCCCCGACGAGCTGGTTTCGTGCCCGTTCTGCGCCGGCCACGAGGACATGACGCCGCCGCAGACGCTCGTCCTTCCCGAGCAAGGCGACTGGAAGGTTCGGGTCGTCCCGAACCTGTATCCCGCCCTCGACCGCCAGGAGGTAGTCGTGCACAGCCGACGCCACATCCGCTCGATCGCTGAGGCCGGCAGCGACGAGCTCGAGCTCGTCGCTGAAGCTTGGCGTCGGCGCGCCGCCGACGAGCCGGGCAACGTGATCGCACTGATCAACGAGGGCCGCGAGGCCGGGGCAAGCCTCCCGCACAGCCACTCACAGCTCGTCTGGCTACCCGAGCCGCCGCCCCGTCGGGCAAGCCCGCGCGGCGAGCTCGTGCTCGAGAGCGACCAGGTGACGGTCAGCTCTCCATGGGCGAGCCGCGTTCCCTATGAGACCGTGATCGCACCGGTCGAACTGGACACCGATCCGTTCGCGAGCGCCTGGCTCGGACCAACGCTCGAGGTACTCGCCGACGTGATCCGCCGGCTTCATCGCCTTGAAGGGCCCGTCCCGCTGAACGCCTGGATCGAGCAGGGCGAAGGAGACTGGCGACTCGTGCTCTTCCCGCGTCTGACGATCCTGGCCGGGCTCGAGCTCGGAGCAGGGATTCACGTCAATACGTTGCCCCCGGAGGAGGCGGCGGCGAGGCTGGGCTCGGCCTAGACCTCAGCGCGTGCCGACGGGTTTTCGGCCGCTCGTTCGCGGAACCGCCGTGCGGCGTCGATTGCAGCACCCAGGTTGAGGCCCTTGTCCTTCGCCTGCTTGATCAGCATGACCGTCTCGAGCGCGTCGATGTCGTAGATGCGCTGCTTCTTTCCCTTCGTGGGGATCTGCGCCTTGTTCGTCCAGTAGTCGAGCTGCATCTTGGAGATGCCGGCGATCTGGCAGACCTGGCCGAGATAGAGCTCCACCTTGCCCAGGTGCTCGGCGAGATCGATCGGCTCGAGAAGGTCCACCTGCCTGCTGACAACCATGTCGTCCTCGCCTTCCTGTGCGCTGGGGCCCCCTGTTTCAAAGGTATACAACTCTTTTTCCTGATCGGGAAGGGGTTGATTCAAAATCTCCCCCTTTCGGGGTACCGGCTGCGAGGAGCGTCGAGTGTGAAGTGTGAGCCTACGCCTGCGGGACGGCTTCGGGGCTGTTCGTGGCGTCGCTCTTGTCCTCCGCGGACTCGACGACCGGCGCCAGGGTGGAGACGTGCTCCCCTTCGCGCAGCCGCATCACGATGACCCCTTGTGTCGAGCGCCCGGATCGCTTGATGTCGTCGACCGGCATCTTGATGACCGTGCCGCCGTCGGAGATGAGCATCACCTGGTAGCCGTCGCGCACGACACGCGAGCCCGCAAGTTGCCCCTTCGCCTCGGTCAGCTGCACCGTCTTGACTCCGAGCCCTCCGCGGCCTTTGACGGGGTAGTCGCGAACGGGCGTCCTCTTGCCGTAGCCGTTCTCGGTCACGACCAGAACGTCAGAGTCGTCGTGCGCAACGCCGACCGCGATCACCTCGTCGCCGGCACGTAGCCGCATCCCCTGAACGCCGGAGGCGTCCCTGCCCATCGGTCGCACGTCAGTCTCGTGGAAGCGGATCGCCTGCCCTTTGCGCGACACCATCAGGACGTCGTCCGTTCCCGAGGCGTGTCGGACGCCGACAAGCTCGTCGCCGTCGCGCATCTTGATCGCGATGATCCCGTCGGAGCGAAGCGGTGTGTTGTACGCGGACATCCGCGTCTTCTTCACGACGCCGTTCTTGGTCGCGAAGACGAGGTACTCGGCCTCCTTGAAGTCACGCGTCTGCACGACCGCACGCACCTGCTCGTCCTGCCGGAAAGGCAGCAGGTTCTGGATCGCACGGCCCTTCGATTGGCGGGAGCCGAGCGGCAACTCGTGCACCTTCAGCCGGTAGACCTTGCCGACGTTCGTGAAGAAGAGGATGTAGTCGTGCGTCGATGCGACGAAGAGGTGCTCGATGTAGTCCTCGTCCTTCAGGTCCATGCCCATGACGCCGATGCCGCCGCGGCGTTGCTCTCGATACGTCGTCACCGGTAGCCGCTTGATGTAGTTCGAGCGGGTGATCGCGATCACCATGTCCTCTTCTGCGATCAGGTCCTCGAGCTCGAGCTCGTCTTCGGCCTGCACGATCTCCGTGCGGCGGTCGTCGGACTTCCCGTAGATCTCCTTCAGCTCGAGCAACTCCTCCTTGATCACGCCGTCGATCCGCGCCGGATCGCCGAGGATCGCGCGGAGCTCCGTGATCCGCTCCTGCAGGTCATTGAACTCGGCCTGGATCTCCTCACGCGCAAGCTTCGTCAACCGCGAGAGGCGTAGGTCGAGGATCGCCTGGGCCTGGATCTCGGACAGGTCGAAATCACGCATGAGCCCCGTGCGCGCGTCGTCCGTGTCGGAGGCGGCGCGGATGAGCGCGATGACGGCGTCGAGCGAATCGAGCGCCTTGAGGTAACCCTCGAGGACGTGCGCGCGCTTCTCGGCTTGACGCAGCTCGTACTTCGAGCGGCGGGTGACGACATCGCGTTGGTAAACCAGGTAGTGCCGGATCAGCTCGAGCAGAGAGAGGGTCTTTGGGACGCCGTCGACGAGCGCGACCGCGTTGTAGCCGAACGTCGTCTGCAGCGGCGTCAGCTTGAAGAGCTTGTTGAGCGCGACCTGCGGGACGGCCTCGCGCTTCAGCTCGACATAGATGCGCATCCCCTCCTTGTCGGAGTGGTCCTGCAGCGCGTCGTCTGACATCGGGACCTCGGTGAGCGTTCCGGCCTTGACCAGGTCGGCGATCTTCTCGATCACGCCTCCCTCGCCGGCCTTGCGGACGCCGTATGGCAGCTCGGTGATGATGATCGCGCTCTTGCCGCCGCGTAGCTGCTCGATATGAGCACGGCCGCGAACGTAGATGCGCCCACGCCCGGAGCGGTATGCGTCGCGGATACCGCCGCGGCCGACGATCGACCCCCCGGTCGGAAAGTCTGGGCCCTTGATGTGCTGCGAGAGCCGCTCGACGTCGATCGCCGGGTCCTCGATCATCGCGATGATCCCGTCGACGACCTCGCCGAGGTTGTGCGGCGGAATGTTCGTCGCCATGCCGACGGCGATCCCGGACGAGCCGTTGACGAGGAGGTTCGGGAACCGCGCCGGAAGGACGGTCGGCTGACGCCGCGACTCGTCGTAGTTGGGCTCGAAGTCGACGGTGTCGGCGTCGATGTCCCGCAACAGCTCCGTCGCCATGCGCGAGAGCCGGCACTCGGTGTTGTGACTGACGAATCCGTTGGTGACAAACGAGTGGTCGTCTGTCTCGACGCGAAGTGAGTACACCGGCTGGACACCGCCGAGCGTGACGGACTCGACCTCCGCGTAGAAGTAATCGGCGGACACGAGCGGCTCGACCACGGAGCGAACTTCTTCGCTCTCGATCCGCTCGAGGATCGCGGTCCCGCCACGCTCCCAGCGCTCCGTGCGATCGATGTTGTGCCGCCGCAACCACCCGGAATCACTCTCCGAGCGGACGTAGTCCGTGAGATAAGGAACGAAGTCGCGGCTGCGTGTGGAGGGCGCCACGGGAAGGGAAGCCAACGCAACCTCGAGCTTCCTCTGCTTCGCTCCGAAGAAACCGACGTGCGCAGCAAAAAGTCGCGCGTCTCGACGATTCCCGATCACGACCTTGATCTCTCCCTTTGCATACCGGCAGAGCCGAGCCACCACGCCGAACTCGAGTAGAAGCTGCTGCACGCCCCTGGCAAGCGAATCGCTGTACGTCGAGTAGGAGATCTGAATGCTGTTTCGAGGCAGAAGCGAGGAAGAGCCGTCTCCCTCGAACAGAGACTGGAGGAACACACGCTTGAGGGCGAGAGGCGCACGCCAGACAATCTCCGGAATCTCCTTTTCGGCGCTCGCCTTGGCGATCTGGAAGGCCAGCGGGCTCGTGCGAACGGCTGCGAGGTCCTGGACGTCCAGTTCGTAAAGAAGGCTGCCCGACCGGATAATGCGCTCGTAGACGTAGCGCGGGCCGCCCACATGCTCGTCGTATGCCTCGAGCACTGAATCGAAGTACTCCCGGTCACAATTGCTGAACCCACCACGGCGCTCGCCGAACCATCCTTCGGAGACAAAGGCGCCGAGCAGAACCGCCAACCGCCGGTTCGAGTCCGAGATCCGCCGGCCGTCCTCGCGCCGCTTGCGCGAGATCACTACGCGGTCACCCGTCGAGACCTCGTCGAGCAGCTTCCACATCAAGAGCGGAACGCCGACCATGTCGACGAGGCAGAGCACCGGGTGGTTGACCGTGCCAACAAGCTCATATCCCTCGCGGGTTCGAAGCCGCAGCGCCGGATGCTCGCCGGAGTGGAAGAACTTCGTCGCCCGCACCGGGCGACCAAGGCGATCAAGTACGTCGAGGTCGATGTCGCGCTCCGACTCGGGCTCGGCATCAGAAATGATCGAGTCGATTCGAACTGTGCCACGCGCCGTTGCTACGCGCGTGTCGCCGGCGACACAGTACCGCATCGCTCCAGCGGGATCACCGTCGACCGAGCCGAAATAGCCCTGACCGTCGATGAGCGGGTAGCGCATCGAGAACGGCTGGGCAAGCCGGACGAGCGCGTCGTAAATCGCGGAGTCGCCGTGAGGGTGGTAGTTGCCCATCACGTCGCCGACGACGCGTGCGGACTTGCGCGTGGGTCGGTTCGGCTGCAGGCCGGCCTCGTGCATCGCGTAGAGCACGCGCCGGTGCACTGGCTTGAGCCCATCGCGCACGTCGGGCAGGGCGCGGCTGACGATCACGCTCATCGCGTAGTCGAGGAAGCTCGTGCGGACCTCCTGGTCGAGCTCCCGCGTCTCGACGCGTCCAGCGCCCAGTGGTTCGTTGGTCAGATCTGACATCTAAACGTCAAGATTTCGTACTTCGAGTGCGTTCTGCTCGATGAAGACGCGCCGTGGCTCGACCTCGTCGCCCATCAGCCGCGAGAACCAGAGGTCTGCCGCGGCGGCGTCCTCGACGTCGACGCGAATGAGCATGCGCCGCGCGGGATCCATCGTGGTCGCCCAGAGCTCCGGCGCGTTCATCTCGCTGAGACCCTTGAAGCGCGTGATCTGGAGCCCGCTCTTCGCCAGGGTGATCGCGCCGTCGCGCAGCTCTTCGAAGGTGAGCGCCTCCAGATTTTGCTTCCCGTGCTTCAGAGAGAAGGGCGGCAGACCACCGACGATTTCGCCGAGCTTGCCGTAGGTCTTCCGCACGCGGTCGTAGATCGGTGACGCGAACAGCTCCGCCGGCACGACGATGTTCTGCATCGCACTCGTCTCGATCTCGATCACCTGAATCCGGAGCGCTTCCGCGCCGGCTTCCGGCTGCAGCGTGTAGCCGTTCGCGGCTGCGGCGTCGATCGCGGTGACGGCCTCCGCAGGAGTCGACGCCTCGCTCTCGACCAGACGATGCGCGAGCACGAAGTCCGCCGCCTGGGGCCCGAAATCAGCGCGCAGGCGGGCCGCCCACCCCTGGTACTCGGTCAAGGTGCGTGCGAAGCGCGCATAGCGGGCCTGAGTGAGCTTGACCTCGGCCCCGCCCCTCGCCTGGATCTTCAGGTCGCCGAAGCGCTCACGCACGAGCAGCTCCTCGAGCTGCGAGTCCTTCTCCAGATAGTTCGATTGGTTGCCGAAGCGCGCGAGGTAGAGCGGCGGCACGGCGATGTATACGTGCCCGCGCTCGAAGAGCTCCGGCATGTGGCGGTACAGAAACGTGAGCACGAGCGTCCGGATGTGAGCGCCGTCGACGTCGGCGTCCGTCATGACGATGACGCGGTTGTAGCGCAGCTTCGCGATGTCGAACTCCTCGCCGATGCCGGTTCCGATCACCTGGACGAGCAACTGCACCTCGGAGTTCGAAAGCACCTTGTCGATGCGGTTCTTCTCCGAGTTGATGATCTTCCCGCGCAGCGGCAGGATCGCCTGGTTCGACTTGTCGCGCGCATCCTTTGCCGCGCCGCCGGCCGAGTTGCCCTCGACGATGAACATCTCGGCAAGCTCGGGGTCGCGAACCTGGCAGTCCGCGAACTTCTTCGCGATCTCGCCGCCGAATGCGCCCTTGCGACGCGTCAGGTCACGCGCCTTGCGGGCCGCCTGACGCGCGCGGGCCGCGGAGATCGCCTTCTGGATGATCTGCTTGGCGTCGGTCGGGTTCTCCTCCAGGAACTCGGAGAGCTTCGAGTTGACGCTCGACTCGACGAATCCCTTGACCCACGGATTGCCGAGCTTCGTCTTGGTCTGACCTTCGAACTGCGGGTCCTGCAACTTCACCGATACGACCGCCGCTAGCCCTTCGCGCACGTCCTCACCTTCGAGGTTGTCCTCCTTCTCCTTGAGCAGGCCCATGTCGCGTGCGACCTTGTTCAGCGTGCGGGTGAGCGCCGCGTTGAACCCCGAAAGGTGGGAACCGCCCTCGTGCGTGTTGATGTTGTTGGCGAACGTGTAAACCGACTCCTGGTACGACGCGTTCCACTGCATCGCGACCTCGACCTTGCCCTGCTCGTTCTCTGCTTCGAAATACGCGATGCTCTTGTGGATCGAGTCCTTCGCGCCGTTGACGTGCGCGACGAAGTCTCTGATTCCACCCTCGTAGTGGAACTCGACGACCTCTCCGCCGGCGCGCTCGTCGGTCAGGACGATGCGCAGGCCGCGCGTGAGGAACGCTGTCTCGCGCAGCCGCTGCTGCAGCGTCTCGGCCGAAAGCTCGAGCTCCTCGAAGATCTCCGCGTCGGGCAGATACGAGATCGTGGTTCCGGTGTCGCCCTTCTCGACCTTGCCGGCGACGGTCAGTTCCGCGTTGGGCACGCCGCGAGTGAACTCCTGCCGATAGAGCTTGCCGTCGCGTCGCACTTCTGCGATCAGCCATTCGGAGAGGGCGTTCACGACGGAGACGCCGACACCGTGCAATCCGCCCGAGACCTTGTACGGGGAACCGTCAGCACCGAACTTTCCGCCCGCGTGCAGCTTGGTCAAGACGACGGTCAGCGCAGAGGTTCCCTGGTCCTCCATCTGGTCGACGGGGATGCCCGAACCGTTGTCCCTGACCGTGACCGAGTTGTCCGGATGGAGCGTCACTTCGATCCTGTCGTTGCGGCCGGCGAGAGCCTCGTCGACGCTGTTGTCGACCACCTCGTACACGAGATGGTGGAGCCCGCGGGGGCCGGTCGAACCGATGTACATGCCCGGGCGCAGGCGTACCGGCTCGAGGCCTTCGAGCACTGTGATGTCCTTGGCGGTGTAGGTGGTTTCAGTCATGAAAAAAGCCCTGCAAATTCCCTACTTGCGGGCGTTCTGAATTCTAGCAAAACGAGCGGTCGTTATCGTCGCGAGAAAGGCTCATCGCAACAGCTTTTGAGACCACTTTGCGGAGCTCTTCGTCACGAATCACTCGTGTGAGTGAGTCGGCTTTCGCAACGTGTTCCGGGGTCGGCTCCGGGGGCCGGTCGCGGACCTCGTCCGGAAGGTCGAGCGTAGGCTCCGGCAAAGGCCCCGGTGCGAACGCCATGCGGCGCGGTGCGACCTTGCCGAGACGCGCGCGAATCTCCTCCGCGCGCGTCGTCAGCTCGAACGCCCAGATCGAATCCTGTGTATGGACGTGCAGCGTTCCATCGCGAGCGAGACGTGCCGGCCACGCGTTGCGAGCGATCTGGGGTCCCACCGCAGCCGGCCAGGCCTCGACGAGAGGCGCCATTCCGGACGCCGGGCCGAACCGGGCAAGCTCGCGTTCGACGTCACTGCCGACGCGGTCCATCAGACCACCCTGACGGTCCCGGGAGAGACCTCCAGGAGCTGGGCCGCGTCGACCGGAAGCGAGGACGCCTCCGTCGCGGTGATCAACGTCTGGCCCGTCCCCAGCACCCGCTCGGCGAGGATGCTCCGGCGGGCCGGGTCGAGCTCGGAGAGCACGTCGTCGAGCAACAACAGCGGTGCGAAGCCACGGCGATCGGCGATCAACGTTGCCTCGGCGAGCAACAGTGCGAGCACGGTCAGACGTTGTTCCCCCTGCGAGCCGAAGCTCCGCAGGTCGCGGGTGCCACTCGTCAGCAGAACATCGTCTAGATGTGGGCCGAGGCCCGTCGCACCGCGTTCGAGATCACGCTCGAGTCGGGCCTCGAGCGCGGCGATCGTCGGAGACACCCCTTCGTACGTCATGCGGGCAGACGGAAGCCCCAGCTCGTCTGCGCGCTCGGCGAAGCCCGGCGCAAGCAAGGCGACGACTTCGGTGCGCGACTCGACCAGCTTGCTGCCGAGAGCCGCGACCTGTTCCGTCCAGGGAGCGATCGCGTCACGCGACGAGTAGCCGGCAGCTGTGCGGCGTAGCGCGGCATTGCGCTGAGCAATCGCGGCTGCGTACTCCACTGAAATCGCGGCTCGCGAAGGTGTCAGCCTTCCGAGCACTCGGTCGAAGTACGCACGACGAACGGCAGGACCGCCTTTGACGACCGCAAGTCGGTCCGGCGTGAACACGAGCGTCGCAACCTCGGACCGCAACTGCTCCGCCGCGCGAAGAGGGGCGCCGTTCAGCTTCGCCCGCTTGCCCTCCCGGAGCTCGACCGTCACTTCCAGCTCGACGTTCGTGGCGCCCCGAGGGCCCCGCAGCGCGATTCGTCCCCCCTGCTCGCCGAACCGCACGAGCTGCGCATCGGCGCGAGTACGGGGAGAGAAGCCCTGCGTCCCGACATGCAACGACTCGAGCAGGTTCGTCTTGCCTGCGCCGTTGGCGCCAACTACGAGCACGAGACCTGGCTCGAGGTCGAGGTCGAGGCGAGCGTACGACCTGATGTTCCGCAGAGAGACCGTCTGGATGATCACTAAGGCGTCGCGTTGCGACGCCGACCATAGAGGGCGTGCGGGCTTGGCCCGCGCGCCTGTTTGCCTTGCAACTGCACCCGCACCCCGCGGCGTCGCCCGAATCCGCTCTAACCAGGCAGCCTGATGGGCATGATCAGGTACGTCGGATCGTCGGCGCCGCCTTCGATGACGGCGGGCCGGAGCGGCGAGATCAAACGCAGACGGATCTCGTCTTCGGCCATCGTCTCGATGCCCTCACGGAGAAACTCGGCGTTGAAACCGATCTCGAGCGGGTCGCCCGAGAACTGCACGGGCAGCGACTCCTTTGCCTCCCCGACGTCCTGCGTGCGCGCGAACACGGTCAGCTCTCCTTCGGCGAAACGAAGCTGGATCGGCGACGTGCGCTGCACCATCACGCCGACACGGCGAACGACGTCGAGCAGTTCGTTGCGCGGCAGCGTCACGTCGTGCTCGAAGGCCTCCGGAAGAAGCTGCTTGTAGTTCGGGAACTGTCCGTCGATGCGGCGCGTTGTCAGCCAGACGTCGTCAGCGGCGAAGACCACCTGGTTCTCGTGCACGCCGAGCTCCACGCTCTCGCCGGTCTGGGCAATCCGGCCGAGCTCGCCAAGTGCACGCGCTGGGATGATCGCCTCGAGCTCGGGCACCGCGCCGCTCAACTCGGTCTCCTTCACCGACAGCCGGTACGAGTCGGTCGCCGCCATGACGAGCTTGCCGGCCTCGAAGCGAACGAGGATCCCGGTCAACACCGGACGCGACTCGTCGCGCGACGCGGAGCGGGCGACTCGCGAGACCGTGTCGAGCAGCGATTCGCGATCGACTGTGAATGTGCCGACCGCGTCCAGGTCGGGCAGTCGCGGAAAGTCGTCCGCGGCATACGTGTGGAGTGTCGACGTCGACGAACCGGATGTCACATGGACGACGCTCTCCTCCGCCCGGTGCTCGATCGTCACCTCGTTGTCCGGAAGCAACCGCACGAGATCGACAAGCAGCCGGCCGGGCACGACGACCGAGCCCTCTCCCTCGACCTGCGCCTCGAGCGAGGACCGCAGCGAGAGCTCCATGTCGGTCGCCGCGAGATGCACCCGGCCACTTTCGGCCCGAAGCAACACGCCAGAGAGGATCTGGACGCTCGCTCGCGTCGAGACTGCCCGGGCAACGACTCCTAGCTTCTGCGCGAGCTCATCGCGTTGAGTGACGATCTTCATCCCCGTCCCTATTACGGTGTTGGCTTCAATCATTTAAAACCTCGTTGTAGTCATAGGGGTTGTTGGGACCGGGGAGGAGGGCCTCCTTGCCCCTGGTTGAGCCATTCTTGCAGGGGACGCAGATGGTGGACAGAGTGGGCTTCTCAACAGGCACGGACCCTCAACGGACCTGTTTCACACGTGCGGTCAGTTCCTGCACAAGGTTGTAGACAGATCTGTCCTCACGGATGAGGCGGGCGATTTTGGAGGTTGCGTGGATGACGGTCGTGTGGTCGCGGCCGCCGAACTCCTTGCCGATCTTCGGGAGCGACGAGTCGGTGAGCTCGCGCGAGAGATACATCGCGACCTGTCGCGGATAGACGATGTTCTGCGATCGCTTCTCGCCACAAAGCTCGTCCATCGTCAGCTGAAAGCGCTCGGAGACGAGCTCCTGAATCCGCTGGATCGAGACCTCCGCCGCCTCCCCTTGTGGGAACACGTCCTTGAGAACGTCCTCGGCTAGTTCGACGGAGAGGGCGCGTCCGGTCAGCGAGGAGAAGGCGACCACCCGTGTTAACGCTCCCTCGAGCTCCCTGATGTTGGTCGAGATTCGAGAGGCGATGAAGGACAACACCTGCGGATCGGACACGTTGATCCCGTCCGTTTTGACCTTCTTGCGCAGAATTGCGATACGGGTCTCGAGGTCAGGCGGCTGAATGTCCGTGATCAACCCCCACTCGAAGCGGGAGCGCAGCCGTTCCTCCAGCGTGGCGATTTCCCGCGGCGGGCGGTCGGAGGACATGACGATCTGGGAGCCCGCCTCGTAAAGGGAGTTGAACGTGTGGAAGAACTCTTCCTGGATCCGCTCCTTGTGCTCGAAGAACTGGACGTCGTCGACGAGCAGGAGGTCGTAAGTGCGGTACCGCTGTTTGAAGCCCTCGATCCGTTTGTCGCGTAGCGAGTTGATGAAATCGTTCATGAAGGTCTCGCTCGTGACGTACCGGACCGAGAGGTCGCTCGAGTGCTCGGCGACGTACTGCGCGATCGCCTGCATCAGGTGCGTCTTGCCGAGCCCGGTCCCGCCGTAGATGAAGAGAGGGTTGTACGCCTGCGCCGGCGCTTCTGCGACCGCGAGCGCGGCGGCATGTGCAAACCGGTTGGACGAGCCGATCACGAAGAGGTCGAAGGTGTACTTCGGGTTCATCCCGGAGTCCACCGCACCGCCTGCGCCGCCCTTCGGGGCCTCCGCCGGCGCGGGGGCATCGGCCAGGACGCGCTCCGTCACGGAGAGCGCTATGCGGCGCTCCTGGCCGGTGACGTCGCGGACGGCCGCGCCGATCAGACCGAGGAAATGCCCCTCGATCCATTCACGCGTGAAGTCGTTCGGAACGCCCAGGACAAAAGTGTCGTCGGAGAGCTCTGCCCCCTCGGCCTCGGCGAACCAGGTGCGATACGTGGTCTCGTTGAGGGCCCCCTTGAGCCGACCGGCGACTTCGTTCCACAGGCTCTCCGCAGTCAGCTCAATTGGGCGATCCACGCCGCGGTACCACTCCTCTCCGGCTCGGGGAAGCGGCGAGCATAGCAGCGTGCTTCAGCGCCTACAATGGTGGAAACTGGGGATGAAATTCTCGCGATTTGCAGCATGTTTCCTGACTCCACACACCTCTCCACACCTGTGGATCAAGTCTGACAGTTGGTCACATTTGGAGGCACTTCGTACAGCACCCGCTGTGGATAACTCTGTGTACCAACGCTCCTCTATACTGGCCCGCCACGGCTCCTCTTTGGAGCACTTTCCTCCTTCTTCGACCTCGTGAAACGGACCTACCAGCCCAACGTGCGCCGGCGGAAGCGCAAGCACGGCTTTCGTGCGCGCATGGCGACGCGCGCGGGCCGCGCGATTCTGAAGCGCCGCCGCGCCAAGGGCCGGAAGCGTCTTTCCGCGTAGAGCAGCGAAACCAGTGCAACGCCGGAACCGCCTGTCTCGCTCGCGAGACTTCGATGCTGTCTATCGCCAGGGACGCTCGACCTCGACGAGGTTCCTCGTCCTCTACTGGTTCGAGCGCGAAGAGGAGCCGGGCGAGCCGAGGCTCGGGTTGGCGGTCCCGCGGGCGACGGGAAATGCCGTCGTCCGCAACCGGATCAAGCGGCAGCTGCGCGAGGTCTGGCGCGCCCGTCTGGAACGGGTTCCTGCCGGCCGGGACTACGTCTTGATCGCCAAGCCCGGCCTGTCGGAGGCGGTCGAGGCGAACGGCTTCGACTGGCTCGCGGAGCGCGTCGACGAAGTGCTTACGAAGGCCGCCGCATGAGGTACGTGGGCGTCGCCGCAGTTTGGGCGTACCGGTTCACCCTGGCCCCGTTCCTCGGAGTCGGACAGTGCAAGTACCACCCGTCCTGCTCCCAGTACGCGATCGATGCGTACAAGGAGTTCGGCTTCTTCAAGGGGACTGTGCTCGCCGGCTGGCGCCTGCTCCGGTGCAACCCCTGGAGCGGCGGGGGCGTCGACTACGCCCGCGACCAGAAGGTCTTCAAGTGATCGTCGCGAGCATTCTCACGCCGCTCGAGGACCTGCTCCGGCACATCCTGAACGCGCTCCACTCGCTGGGCCTGCCCTGGGCCTGGTCGATCGTCGGGCTCACGATCATCGTGCGGATGCTGCTCGTGCCGCTGACGGTGAAGCAGATCCACTCGATGCAGAACATGCAGGCGCACGCCCCGCAAATGAAGGAGATCCAGCGGAAGTACAAGGGCGACCGGACGAAGCTCAACGAAGAGCTGATGAAGTTCTACAAGGAGAACAACATCAACCCGGCCGCCTCGTGTCTGCCGTTGGTGGCCCAGTTGCCGGTCTTCATCGGGCTCTTCTACACACTCCGACATTTCGCGAAGCACCCGCCGGCCGGCGACCTGTCGTGGCTGCACTTCGTCCCGAACATCGCCAAGCATGCGAACAGCCACTGGTCAGGCTACGTCCTGCTGACGATCTACGTGCTCAGCCAGGTGGCGTCGACGTACTTCATGTCCGGGACGATGCAGAAGTCGCAGCGATATCTGATGCTGGTTCTGCCGTTCGTCTTCATCCCGTTCATCCTCAAATTCCCGACCGGCCTCGTCCTCTACTGGATGACGACGAACCTCTGGACGGTCGGACAGGGCCTGATCACCCGCCGCTTGATGCCGAAGGTCGGCCCGCCATTCGGGTCGTCACCATCAGGCCCGAAGCGCTCGTCCCGCACTCCGCCCAAGCAGCCGCCTCCCGAAGGCGAGACGGCGAGCGCCGCGGCGCCCGCTCCGAAGCCGAGCAACGGCCCGCCCCGTCGCGTCAAGCGGAAGAAGAAAGCGCGCCGCTAGAGATGGAGACCCAGGAGATCTCGGTCGAGGCGACCGGTGAGACGGTCGGCGAGGCGAAGTGGGCCGCGCTTCGAGAGCTCGAGAAACAGCACCCGGGTCTCGACAAGTCGGCCGTCCACTTCCAGGTCGTGACCGAGGGTGAGCGTGGCTTGCTCGGGGTCGGTTTCTCGCCGGCGAAGGTTGTCGCCACGGTCTCCGCCGGCGCGGCGGCCGCCGCGCCCGTCGACGAGTCCGAGTTGGCCGCGGAGACGCGCGCTCTCGTGACGAGAATCGTGGACGGCATCGGTGTCAGTGGCCGGATCGACGTCAACGAGGATGACGAGGTCATCACGGTCTCCTGTGCCGGGCCCGACCTCGGCATGCTCATCGGCCGTCATGGACAGACGATCGACGCCGTTCAGTACCTCGCGAATGCAATCATGTGGCGGCGCCATCCACAGGATCGCAAGGAGGTCGTCGTGGATGCCGCGGGCTACCGCGATCGCCGGCGCGTTGCGCTCGAATCGCTGGCAGTGCGCTCCGCCGAACGCGCGCTGTCGGACGACGAGCCCGTCGAGCTCGAGCCGATGACGGCGGTCGAGCGCAAGGTCGTCCATCTGCGTCTGAAGGAGTTCGACGGCGTGGAGACGACGAGCGAGGGCACCGAGCCCAATAGATTCGTCGTTGTCCATCCCGTTGCTTGACGACTGGCTTCGAGCGCTCGTCGCGACTCCAGGCCTGACCGGAATCAGCGATCTCGACGAGGCACGCCGGGTGTTGTTGGAAGACTCGTTGCGCGGTGTGAACCTCGTCTCTGGGTTCGAAGGGCCGATCGTCGACGTGGGCTCGGGAGGAGGCGTACCGGGGATCCCTCTTGCGGCCTCTCTTCCGGATCGTGAGGTAACGCTGCTCGAAGCGATCGGCCGCAAGTGTGACTTCTTGCGGGAGTGGGCGCCTCCGAATGTCGCCGTCGTTCAGGGTCGGGCGGAGGAGCAGCAGCCAGATCGCTATGGAGTCGCTGTTGCGAAGGCACTCGCGAAACCGCCGACCGCCGCCGAATGGTGTCTGCCGCTCGTTCGCCCGGGCGGCGCCGTCGTCCTCTGGGTGGGACCGAGCGCCGACACCGACCGCATTGCCCGTGTCGCCGAACAGGTCGGCGGCGAACTTGCGGAATCCCAGGACGGGCTAGTGGTTTTGCGCAAAGTGCAGCCGACTCCTGCAGGCTTTCCACGGCGAACCGGAGTCGCGAGTAAGCGTCCGTTGGGCTGAGTACTCTGGCCAGGTGGCGAAGGTCTACGCGCTGGCGAACCAGAAGGGCGGCGTCGGCAAGACGACGACTGCGATCAATCTCGCGGCGTGCCTCGCGGAGGCGGGCGAGCCGGCCCTCGTCATCGATCTCGATCCGCAGGCGAACGCCACCTCAGGGCTGGGCGAGCGGGCGAACGGAACGTCGACGTACGACCTGCTCGACGGTGTGCCGCTGCGAGACCTCGCAAAGCCGACGAAGTTTCAGAACCTCCACCTGATTCCGGCGAAGCCGGATCTCGCCGGCGCGACGGTCGAGCTGACCCGCCACAGCGAGGGGGAGACCTACCTGCGCCAGGCTCTGGCTTCGGACATCGACCGCTATTCGTTCGTCTTTCTCGATTGCCCGCCGTCGTTCGGGCCGTTGACGGTGAACGCGCTCGCCGCCGCCGACCGGGTGCTGATCCCGGTGCAGGCCGAGTACTACGCGCTCGAAGGCCTCTCACAGCTCGTGCAGTCGATCAACCTCGTGAAGGTGCGGCTGAATCCGCGGCTCGCGGTCGGAGGCGTCCTGCTGACCATGGTCGACGGGCGGACGCGTCTGTCGGCGGATGTCGAGGCCGAGGTGCGCAAGCACTTCGGCGAGCTGGTGTTCACGCAGACGGTCCCGCGCTCGGTGCGGCTCGCTGAAGCGCCGAGTCACGGCCTGCCCGCAATCGCGTACGACCGCCGCTCGCGCGGCGCGGACGCCTACTGGAAGGTGGCGATGGAGCTTGTCGACCGCGCCTGAAAGAAAGGGCCTCGGCAGAGGCCTCGAGGTATTGCTGGGCGGCGCGACGGCGAGCGAGCTCGCCGAGCTTCCCGTCGACGCGATTCACCCGAACCCGCGGCAGCCGCGGCGACGGTTCGATTCGGAAGCCGGTGCAGGTCTTGCCGACTCGGTGCGTGCGCAGGGCGTCGTCCAACCGGTGCTCGTTCGCCCACGGACCGCCGGTGGCTACGAGCTGATCGCCGGCGAGCGCCGCTGGCGTGCGGCGCGTGATGCCAAGCTGACGACGGTGCCGGCGGTCGTGCGTGAAGCCGACGACCGGGACACGCTCCTCCTCGGCCTCGTCGAGAACGTGGCGCGCGAAGATCTCTCGCCGGTCGAGGAAGCGCGCGCGTTCGCGGTCGTCCTCGACGAGTTCGGCCTCTCACTAGGAGAGCTCGCCGAGCGAGTCGGCAAGTCGAAGCCGGCTGTGTCCAACCGAGTGCGGTTGCTCGAGTTGCCCGAGGACGTGCTGAAGATGGTCGAGCGGGGCCAACTGACCGAAGGCCATGCGCGGGCCGTGCTCGCCGTGCCGGATCACGAGGGCCGCCGCGCGCTGGCACGAAAGATCGTCCAGAAGGGCATGTCGGTACGTGCGGCCGAGAGGGCCGCTCGCTGGGCCGGAGCCAAGACGAAGCAGCGCCGCCAGACGACGAAGCTCGATCCGGCGCTCGTCGCCCGCGGGAAGACTGCAGCCGACCGAATCACCGGTTTCTCCAGTCGAATCGTCTCGAATCGTCTCGAAATCTCTTTCGCCGACGAGCCCGAGCTCGAAGAGCTCGTCGAGGCGCTGGAGAAAGCAGCGAAGTAGCCGTATCCCGTTGGGCGCCCGGCTCGTTCAACGGTTGACATGCTCGGACTGTGGCTGAGCGACATGGAGTCCCTCGAGGCGATCTCTCAAGACGACGAGGCGAAGCGGATCTTCCTCCGCATGGCAGCGATGTCGCGTGACGGCCAGATGGGGAGCTTCCTGAACGAGGTGGCCCGCGACGAGGAGCTCGACGACGAGACGAAGGGCACGCTGAAGGAGCTCGCCGAGGACGACACGTTCCTGCTGGCGGTAGAGGACTACCTCCAGCGCACGACGGTCCTGCACTAAGAAGGATCTTGAAGCCAGACCCGCAGCCGCGCTCGACATGCGCGAGCGCGGCCGGAGACGTTTCTCGGAATAGAACGCCGCAAAAAGTCATCATGGCCCGCGGAGCGGGCCGGACTTTTCGCGGTGAATGGGCGATCGTGGATTCGAACCACGGACCTCCGCCTTATCAGAGCGGCGCTCTAACCAACTGAGCTAATCGCCCGCGAGAGGCTGGATTGTAGCCTGGCGTTTCCCTATGCTCGCCCGATGGCAACGCTCGGCGAGGTGATGACGACGGACGTGCTCACGGTCGCGCCCGAGGACACGATCGGCGAGGCGGCTCAGAAGATGACCGACCAGGGCGTCGGTGCCGTCGTGGTCTCCGACTTCGGTCGCATGATCGGGATCTTCACCGAACGCGATCTCATGCGTGCGGTCGCCGGCCGAGTGCATTCCAGCGAGGCGCGTGTGCGTGAGTGGATGACGCCCGATCCCGTGACGATGACCGAGGACGCGTCGGTCGAGGAAGCCGGGCAGACGATGGTCGACCGCGGCTTCCGTCACATCCCGGTCGTCGCGGGTGAGCGTGCAGTCGGCATCGTCAGCATTCGCGACGTTGCCGAATGGCGTTTGAAAGAACGCTCCGACTAAGGGATACCGCAACGCCGCCGGACTGCCGATGCCGCTAGCGGCGTTTGTCCTCACTGCGGCTATGAAGATCGGAGACCTCGTTACCTACCAGGGTCGTGCCTACGTGCTCCGTGGGCTCGAGCCCATGAGCGTGCCCAACCGGCGCGTCGAGCTCGAGGATTCCGAGACCGGCGAGGTCATCGTCGTGCCCCTTGCAGAGGTTTCGCCGCAAGACCCCTGAGCTACCATCAGAGCACGCCCATGCAGGAGATGCAGATCTACGGGGTCAGCTTCGATCTGGTCGGCAAGCAGCCGATCGTGCTGCTCAAGACTGCCGAGGGAAACAAATTCCTGCCGATCTGGATCGGCCACCCGGAGGCCGCCGCGATTCTCATGAAGCTCCAGAGTGCGTCCACGCCGAGGCCCATGACTCACGACCTCGTGACCGACATGCTCGACCAGCTCGGAGCTCAGGTGACACGCATCACCGTGACCGAGCTGCGCGAGAACACGTTCTACGCGCAGATCACCGTTCAGCTCGATGGTTCGGAGATCGAGGTCGACTCGCGGCCGTCGGACGCAATCGCACTCGCAATTCGTGCGGAGGCGCCGATCTTCGCCGCCGACGACGTGATCGAGGAGTCGGCGATCGAGTTCGAGGGCGAAGAGGTGACCGAGGAGGAGATCGAGTCACGGGTCTCCGAGTTCAAGCAGTTCCTCGACGAAGTGACGCCCGACGAGTTCGCGATCGAGCCGGAAGAGGATTAGCCGCGCTTCTCACGGCCGTCCCGGCCACTTCAGAGTGACCGGCTTGCTGCTACGTGGAAGCGCGATCAGCAGGAACGGGTACGTCACGCGAGCCTGCACGGCGTCGCCTAGAGACGGGGTTCGTTCGTGAACCACCACCACGATGCGGTCGCCCAGATCCTGAACTCGTAGCACCTGAAGCTCGTAGCCACTGCTCGATCGCGGTCCCGCCGCAACCAGGTAGATCTCGCTGCGCTTGAAGTCGATCCTCGGCAGGCGGATCGTTCGGCCCGGGTTGTTCTGCTCGAGCACGTCGAGGAGCGCCGTCCGGTTGCGGAAGACGTCTCGCCTGATCCTGGTGAACTCGAGCCGGCCGGTCTGTTGGGTCAGGTCCACGTACGGAACGTCGCGCGGGCTCGTGCCGCAACCTGCGAGTAGCAGCAACGAGAGCGCGACGACGCTAGTACACGTAGACCGTCTCGCCGTACGGAACGGTCCGGTAGAGAAACGGTGCGACCCACATCGGGATCCGCACGCAACCGTGGCTGGCCGGGTAAGGCGGGACCGAGGGGTTGCCGTGGATCGCATAGCCACCCGTGAAGTACAGCGGGTCGTAGAGAGTTCCGAGCGGACTGGGATCGAAGCCGACCACCTTGCGGTAGACCGCGAACCGTCCGACGGGGGTGAACGTGCCGGCCACGCCTGCGGTCGAGATCGGGACGATCAGGCCTACCCTCGCGGCCCGGACGACGTAAAGCACCTGCAATCCCTTGTTCACCTCGATGTGCGCGGCCGGCTGAGCGAACCGGGGCAGCGCGGTGCGGGGGCTCGCCAGCGCCCGCCAGAAGCGCGCATCGACGACGCCTGTGCGCTGCAGGCCGTGAACCTTTTCGAAGGCGTAGACCGCGTCGAGCATGCGACCGTCGAATGTCCCCCCGGAGGGAGCTGCGTAATGCAGACGCCGGAGCTGTTCGCCGAGTTGCGAGACCGCGAGACCGCGGCCGCCCAGGGCCAGCCGCGGGAGAACGACGTCTGCCCGGAGGTTGCGGACCGTGCCGACGTAGCCCTCGGTCGGAATCACCTCTGTGCGAATCCGGTAGGAAGCGAGACGGTGCGTATCGAGCTTGATCCGCACGCGGCCGGTGAAGGTGCGGTCGACCAGAACGTCCTGGCCGCGCGCGATGTTCACCGCAAGCGTCCCGGCGCCCGCCGGCACGAGCCGTGCCTCGAACCAGAAGCGGCTGTCACGCGCGCCGCTCCCCGTCAGGCCCATGACGAGCTTCGGAACGACGCGTAGCGCGAGCGGCGCGGACTGTGCACGGTTGCTCGTGACGATGTACTCGCCTGGACGTTTGACGAGCGTCGCGATCGAATAGCGGCCGTCGGCGAGCGTCCTCGCTGAAGCGACCTTTCCCTGCGGTCCGATGAGGGAAACGCCGAGCCCCCGCTCGGCGGGGACGAGCGCACCGCGGAAGGCGACGCGCCGACCGTATCTAGCGGGGCTCGGACCGGCGAGAGTGAGCCCGTAGGCGGTGACCGTTGCTGTCTGGTTCGTGGCCTCGCCCTCGTCGGAGCGGGCCGTGAGGGTCGCGGTCCACCGGCCGGGCGCGTAGGTGTGCTCGACCGTCTGTCCGTCCGCGGAGCTGCCGTCGCCGAAGTCCCAGTGGTACGAGGCGGCTGCGCCGGTTGCGGCGAAGGTGACGTGCAGCGGAGCCGGCCCGGTCGGCGGTGTTGTCTGAACGGAGATCAGTGGGGCCGCCCCCGTCGCAGCCGGAACGAGGATCAGAAGCGCGGCAGCACAAGCCAGACCCCGGCGCACGCGCGGAGAATATCCCCCTGAGGATCGCCCGAAACAGCCCAGGTGAGCGCGATCGCGTTGAAGAGCCCGTGGACGATCATCCCCGGATAGACGCTGTCGACCCGGCTGCGCAAGTATGCGAGGCCGATGCCGAACGCGGCCAGGAAGGGAAATGCCTGGACGAGGCCGTGTGCAAGGCCGAAGGCGACGCCGGTCCCGATGATCGCCAGCCAGCGCCCGTAGCGGGCGAGCAGCGAGTAGCCGAGACCGCGGAACGTCAACTCCTCGATGATCGGCGCGAAGACTGCGATCACGACGCCGTTCGCCACGTAGGCAGCGGCGTGCTTCGGCTCCCAGGTTTGCGGAGTGACGCCCTGCTCACGGTCGGGATGGAGCAACGGTCCGAGGAGAACCGTCAGGAGGAACATCCCGAGACCGATGCCGAGCCCGATCAAGAATGCGGTGCGCCACGAGGTCGGTCGTCGCAGGCCGAGCACCCGGCGGCGATCGCCCGGGATGCCCGAGATCCCGTAGACGATCGCCGCGATGATCGCGTACTGAACAAGGCTCCCGACCGCGGTCGACCACTTGTAGAGAAGATCCTTTGGCGGCTTGCCCGAGGTGAAGCGAATCGCGTAGCTCAGCGTCGTGAACGCGAGCACGAAGCTGCCCCAGAGTGCCAGTGGCCTCCTCACCGGATCGACGCGACCGCCTTGGCGAGTGGCGTGCGCGCGAACTGCATGCCCGCGGCGGCTGCCGCCTCCTCGTCGGCGCTGTCGTCACCGGCGTGCAGCGCGCGTGCCGGAGAGACGTTGATCTCGTCCAACGCGCGGAGCAGTCCGTCGGGAGCCGGTTTGCGTGCGGCATGGACGACAACCGTGAAGTAACGTGCCAGGCCCACCTCTTCGAGGAGCCCGCGCAGGCTGAGGTCCCAGTTCGCCACGACGGCGAGCTCGAGGCCGAGCGCACGGAGGCGTTCGAGCGACTCCACCACCCCGGGAAGAACCTCGAAGTGGAGAGCGCCCACGTAGGCGGGAGCGAACTCCTCCGGGTCGAGCTTCGCGTCGATCGCTCGCAGGAAAACCCCGGTGCAGTCCTGTTGCAGCCGCTTCAGGCTCTCCTCGTCGTGCCCCTCGGCGGCGCGCGGCGCGTAGTGTGCGACCTCGGTCCGAAAGCCGGCGAGCACGACCTCGGGCGTGCGCTCGACCCCTCGTTCGGCGAGCACCTTCTGAAGCTCCTGAACCGGATCGGCGAGCCTGACGAGCGTGCCGTGTGCGTCCAACGTGACCGCGTCGAGCTCACCTGCCTTCACGCGACCCACTGCCACAGCGCCCATTGCACGACTGCGACGCCAAGGAACAGGGCGCTGCACGCGACGGCTGCGGTGTGTAGGCGTGGCCTCCCTGCAGTCACTGCCGCGAGAGCGAGGAAGAGCGGAAAGATCACCAGTCCGAAGCGTGGCAGCGAAAGCAAGGGCCAGCGGGAGCTGGGGTAGCTCAGCGGGATCGCGAGGCTGATCGTGGCGAACAAACCGTAGGCCGCGCCGAGCCGCCGCCAGGCCACGACCGTGAGCGCGAGGAAGAGGAAGAGAAACGCAAGCGCCTGCACGTTCTCGGCGGCCGCATGCATCGGATCCGCACCCGCGACGTGTGTGCCGTGACCGACCACGAACTGCTCGAGGCCGCGCCAGCCCGCAACGAGACCGTCCCAGACCCCGCCGAAAGGACCGGCCCGCGAGAGGTGGCGGTGCCAACGATCCTGCGCATCGCTGAAGGCCCACGGATCGCCGACCTGTTGCCAGAGCACGAGGGGATAGACCGCCGCCACCGGTACCGCCAGCGCGATGCCGGCGAGAGCTCGTGGACGCTCCCGGTGGCGCCACGCCAGAAGCGCCAGCGCCGGGAGCAGCGCGAGCCCGGTCGCCCGAGTCAGGATCGCGAGCCCGGCCACGAGCCCGGCAGCCGCGAAGCGATCGCGTTCCGCGAACGTGAAGGCGGCGAGAACGAGCAGCAGGAAGAGGGATTCGCTGTAGACGGCCTGAAGGAAGAGCGCCATCGGGAACACGGCGAGATAGAGCACGCTCCGCCGCGCTCCGTCGGCATCCAGGTGCTTGCTGGCCAGATGGTGCAGCAGAACGAACGAGCCGAGACAGCAAAGCAGGGAGATGACGAGTCCAGCGAGGATGTAGTGACCGAAGAAGACGCGGCCGAGCCCCGCAATCAATGCCGGATAGAGCGGGTGAAAAGCAGCGGACGCATCGTCGTACCCGTTCTGCGCGATGCGGAGGAAGAAGTCGCTGTCCCAACGGGCCCAGATGTCCGTGAAGTAGCCGAGGTCATGGAGGCGCGGCGAGTCCCAGCGGCCCGCATTCGGATGCCGGTTGGGCTCGAAGAAGAAGAAGGCGAAGATCGCCGCCACCCAGATCGCCGCGCGGCTCCAGAGGTAGATGTCCAGCGCTTGCCTTTGACCCGCGCGCACGGCCGCATGATCATACGGACGAGTGTCCCGTACCTTCACGCCGGAAGAAGCCAACGAGGCCCTCGTCGAGCTACGGCCGATCGTCGAGCGGATGGTTCAGCATCGGCGCAATCTCACGGCAGCGCAGCTCCAGCAGGCGGAGTTCGTCACGCGCATCGCGGGAAACGGCGGCGACATGGTCCCGAGCGACCTCCACGAGGCAGCCGACACGATCCAGCGCGAAGCCGAGGCGATTTCCGCGTGCGCAGAGCAGATCAACGCCGTGGGCGCGGAGGTGAAGTCGCTCGAGGAAGGGCTGCTGGACTTCCCTGCCAAGCGCGGCGACGAGATCGTTCTCCTCTGCTGGAAGCTCGGCGAGGACGAGATTCACTACTGGCATCGGACCGATGAGGGATTCGCGGGAAGGAAGCCGCTGCCGCTGTGAGGGTCGGGGCATTCGAGATCGCGGTCCTCGTCGACGGCGAAGGAAGCTTCGCGACCGTCGGGCAGGCGTTCCCCGCGCTGGACGCGCCGGAGGAATGGCGCCTGCCGGTCAACGCCGTTCTGATTCGAGGCGCCGGTACGACGGTGCTCGTCGACACGGGGCTCGGACCGGAGCCGCGCACGTTCATGCCCGGCGCAGGCGCGCGACTTCACGCCGAGCTCGAGCGTGCCGGCTCGAGCGCCGCCGAGGTCGACCTCGTGGTGCACACACATCTCCACGTCGATCAGTCGGCTGGGACGGAACCTTTCCCAACGCCCGCTACGTCGTGCCGACGGACGACTGGTCGTACTTCATGTCGGAGGAGTCGCTGCAGCGGCGGCCGCACCTCGGCGACCGCGTCGAGCCTTTGGATGACGCGGGCCTGGTGGTGCTCGTCGACGGCGAGCTCGAGGTCGCGTCCGGGGTTCGCCTCGTGCCGACTCCGGGCCACACCCCCGGGCATGCGAGTGTCTTCGTCGAGTCACAGGGGAGTGAGCTCGCCGTGCTCGGGGACGTCGTCGTGCACGAGCTGCAGCTTGCGGATCCGGATCTCGTCTACGTCAGCGACCATGACCCCGTCCTGTCCACTTCGACGCGCAAGCGCGTCCTCGGGGAGCTCGCCGATCGCGGCACGGCCGTGATCGTCAGCCACTTCCACGGGCCCGGAGGCTTCAGTCGCAACGGCGCGGGGTTCGACTGGTCGAGCCGCGCAAAGGACGGCGAGGCTGCCGTCGAATAGAGGCCCATGCCCTTCTGGCACCGACTGATCGTCGTCGGCGTCGTCATGTTCGTCACGATCGTCGTGGCGCGCGTGATCGATCGCCGCATAGCGCGCCGCGACCTCCCGCCGGAGGCGATCACCCGCTATCGCGTCGTGCGTCGCAGTGTGACCACGGCGATCATCTTCATCGGGCTGCTCACGGCCCTGCTCGTGATTCCGCAGGTACGGGCAGTGGCCGGCGGGTTGCTTGCCTCCTCGGCCGTGCTAGGCATCGTCGTCGGCTTCGCCTCGCAGCGCACGCTCGGGAACTTCGTCGCCGGTCTTCTGATTGCGTTCACGCAGCCGGTGCGGCTCGGCGACGACGTGGTCATCGAGAGCACCGAGGGGACGGTCGAGGAGATCGGGCTGATCTACACGTTCGTCCGAACCGAGAACGGCGACCGGCTCGTGATCCCGAACGAGAAGCTCGCCTCGGATACGATCCGCAACTCCACGATTCGCAGTCGAGAGAAGGTCGCCGAGATCAGCCTCCACGTTCCACTTGGTAAAGACCTCGCTGCGGTCGTGGACCGTCTGAGGGCGATCGCCACCGACGGTGAGGCGTTCGTCAGCGACCTGTCCGGTGATGCGACGGTCGTCGTTCGCGTGCCGGCGACAGACCGCTCCTCGGCCGAGCGGCGCGAGCGCGAGCTCCGTCTGCGCGCCTACGAGGTGCTTCGCGCCGAGGGCGTGTACGCGTGAAGCCGCCGGGGCGGGCCGCGCGGTCGCAGTCGGACACCTTTCTGCTCGACCGTTTGCGGAAGCGGCGACGGCAACGGGCGAAGAACCGGCGCAAGCGCTTCGGCAAGCTCGTGTCGGGCGCGCTGATCGGCACGACGCTGTTCCTCGTCGTGTCGAGTTTCACGGGCGCGGCCGTGTGGATGAACAGCTGTAACCTCGATTCGCTCAAGCCGGTGGACGTCGGGGAGAACTCGTTCGTCTTCGCGGCCGACGGATCATTGCTGGGGTCGATTCCCGCGGAGCAGAACCGGCAACCTGTCGGTCTGGATCAGATCAGCGCATGGGCGCCGAAGGCGACGATCGCAATCGAGGACAGGCGCTTCTACGAGCACGGCGCGCTCGACTGGTTGGGAATCGTGCGGGCGCTCTACGCGGACATTCACGCCGGACGGGTCGTGCAGGGCGGGTCGACGATCACGCAGCAGCTGGTCCGGAATCTCTACATCAAGAAGAAGTCGCAGACCCTCGGGCGCAAGGCGACTGAGGCGTGCCTTGCGATCAAGCTCGCGCGCGAGAAGTCAAAGACCTGGATCCTCAACGCGTACATGAACCAGGTCTATTACGGGAACCACGCGTACGGGATCGAGGCGGCTGCCCAGACGTACTTCTCCAAGCCGGCGCGGAGGCTCACGCTGACCGAGTCGGCGCTGCTGGCGGGCCTGCCTCAGGCCCCGTCCGTCTTCGACCCCTTCCAGCGGCCCGCGCAGGCGATCGCCCGCAGGGACGAGGTCTTGAGGGCGATGCTCGGAAACGGAAACATCACCTCGAGTCAGTACGCCGACGCGGTGGCCCAGCGCAGGCTCCATCTAAAGGCCGGACGTCTGTACACGCGCATCCGCGAGCCGTACTTCTTCAGCTATGTCCGCGAAGAGCTGCAGAGGCAGTACGGTGCGAACACGGTCCGTTCCGGCGGACTGAAGGTCTACACCACCATCGACCGGCGTTTGCAGCGCCTGGCGCTGGTCGCGATCAAGAGGACTCTCCCCTACTCAACCGATCCGGCCGCGGCGATCGTCTCGATCAATCCGAGCAATGGGGCGATTCGTGCGATGACCGAGGTGAGCCCAGGGAATCCCAAGAATCAGGTGAACTTCGCGTCGTCTGCACGGCGCCAGCCCGGGTCGACGTTCAAGACAATCGTGCTGACCACGGCGATCTCGGAGGGCATCAGCCCGTCGACGACCTACCTCTCCGCGCCGTTCAAATGGGATCCGACTGGTACCGGTTCCTGCGACACGAATCCTCCGACGGCCTGGTGTCCGCAGACCTACGACCACTCCTACGTCGGCCCGACGTCGATCGAGAACGCGACGTTGCGCTCCGACAACAGCGTTTACGCACGACTCTCGCTCGACGTCGGCCCCGATAACATCGCGGACGTCGCCTACAGGCTCGGCGTCCGGACCGATCTGCGCACGGGCGACGGGGTGTACGTGCCGTCGATGGGTCTCGGCTCCCGCGTCGTGACGCCGATGGACATGGCCTCCGTGTATTCGACCCTCGCTGCCGGGGGCGTCTACTCGAGACCCATGGCGATCCGCAAAGTCGTTCTGCCGGGAGGCAAGGTCGACACCGAGGCCGGCTGGGGCGTGCCACAGCGCAAGCGCGCCGTTCCCGACTGGGTCGCCGCCGAGGTCGTGCGGATCCTCGAGGAGAACATGACGAGCGGCACCGGCGTCGGGGCCTACTTCGGCAAAACGTCTGCCGGCAAGACGGGGACGACTGACAATTACGCCGACGCCTGGTTCAGCGGCTTTCTCCCAGGGCTCGAGGCCACGATCTGGATCGGCTATCCCAAGGGGGAGATACCGATGCTGTCCGTCCACGGCATCTCGGTGTCGGGGCCGACCTTCCCGGCGACGATCTGGAAGCTCTTCATGGAGCGGGCAGCCATGTACGCGCCGTACCCGAAGGAGTTCCCGTCGCCGAAGACATCGCCGGTCTGGGTCACGCACAAGCTGCAGTACGCCTTGAGCGGCGGCTACTACTACGCGCCGAGCTACTCGGGCTCTGCGTCGCCGCAGACCACGACGGCCTCGGGCAGCGGTGGCGCTGACGGCTTCTCCCAGGTCCCTGGCACCACCAAGAAGCCGTAGGCCGTGGCTGCGGCCGGCGGCCGCGGCGATCCCGATCTACGTCGCGGCGTGTGCCGTTCCGGACGGTGGGCTCTTCCGCGCTGAGCGTTTCCGAGACGTCCACCTCTATCAGGGGTTCGCGAACGCCGTCTTCGACGGACGCGTACCTTACCGCGACTTCTTCATGGAATACCCGCCCGGCGCGTTGGCAGTCTTTCTGCCGCCGGCGGCCTTCGGTTCCTCGCACTACAACGCGGCGTTCAAGTGCCTGATGGCTCTGTGCGGCATTGCGACGCTCCTGATCGTTGCGACCTTGCTCGCGAAGATCGGAGTGTCCACGACTCGCCTTTGGGCTGCCGTCCTGCTCTTTGCGTTGTCCCCGCTCGCGCTCGGCCCGATCTCCCTCAACACCTACGACGCGTGGCCCGCGCTGCTCACCGTGGGAGCACTTGCGCTGCTGCTGTCCGGGCGGGACGTGTTCGCATTCGCCTTGCTCGGTGCCGCGCTCGCGGCGAAGGTCTACCCCGTCGTGCTCATTCCGCCGGTCGCGATCTTCGTCTGGCGCGAGCGCGGGCGGATATCTGCGTTGCGCTCGCTCGGTGCCTCGCTCATGGTCTGCGCTCTCTTCGTCGTTCCGTTTCTCGTTGTTGCGCCGCACGGGCTCGCAGAGAGCTTTCGCGCACAGGCCGCTAGATCGCTGCAGGTCGAGAGCCTGGGCGGCTCTCTTCTTGCAGTCGCCGACCGGCTGGGTCTCTACAGCGCGACGGTGGTCCATCGCACCGGGCACGCGATCTCGTACGACCTCGTCGGCTCCCTACCGGAGACGCTGGCCGTGCTGAGCTCGATCGCGCAGGCGCTCGCCGTCATTTCGGTCGCGTGGCTCTACCTGCGCGGCCGCGACGACCCGCGGCGGCTCGCGCTTGCCTTCGCCGCGGCGGTCGCGGGCTTTCTCGCCTTCACACGGTTCTTCTCGCCGCAGTACCTCGTCTGGGTGGTTCCGTTCGTCCTCCTCCTCGAGCCGGCGGTGTGGGCGCTGACGGCCGCCGCCCTGGTCCTGGCGCAGGTGTGGTTCTTCCACTACCACCAGGTCTTCGCGCTCGGCGGCTATGTGTGGCTTGTGCTCATGCGCGATCTGCTCGTTCTTGGGCTGTTCGTCCTCGTACTGCTACGGCTACAGCGGCCTGCGCCGGAAGACGAGGATCCCGTCCTGCTCGAACACGAGCTGCCACTCAGGGTTCCGTCGTAACGCGGCCAGTTGGGTCGCGGTCGGAACGGGCGCGTAGCGATCCGCGTAGCCCGGTTGCGTCTCGTCTGCGGCAACCCACTTCGAATCTTCGATGAAGGGGAAGCTGAGCACACGGCGGCGCGCCGACAGGTGCGCGCCGAGCGTGTTGGTCGCGCAGACAACGGCCTCGTCCGGAATCAGCCGGAGCGCCCTATCGGCTATGCGGTCGTGAGCAGTCACGCGCGCCGCGGTTGCCTGGAACTTTTGCCCGCCTGGGACATGCCGCCAGCCGGGAATCGGTCCCAAGCGGTAGTTCCCGACGAGGGCGGCCACGACGATCGCCGCTGCCACGGGAAACGCCCAGCGCGACAGCCGTTTCGCGCCGAAGATCGCGCCGATCACGAGCGGAGGAATCAGACCGGCCGTGTAGTGGAAGTGGATCGACGTCTGGGTCGTCGCCGACGAGAGGAGGTTGATCGCAAGCTCCGGCAGGGCCGCCACGAGCATGAGCGGAGCCAGCAAGCACAGAGCGGCCAGCGGCGCGACCAGGTCGAGCAGGTAGTGCAGATCTCGTGCGCTGAATGCCGCCTCGGCGATTCGCAGGGGATGCGTGAAAGCCGTCTTTACGATTCCGCCCGCCGATCCGCCGACCTCGCTGTAGCGGCCGTAGAAGTCGGACTCCGCGCCGGCGTTGTAGTGCGGAATCACGATCGCGATCGCGATCGCCGCCCACGCACCGCCGGCGACCGCGATCGCCGCCCCTACCACCCACCTTCCGCGGGCGAGCGCGTACCAGATGCCGAAGCCTGCGACGACCAGGGCGATCTCCTCCTTGCAGAGCGCCGCGGCGAGCGCGCACGCGGAGAACGGGAGCAGGCGGTCCTCGTCGAGGTACCAGAAGGCGAAGAGGAGCAAAGGCGTTGCGAGCGCGACAGGATGAAACTCGTTGAGCGTCAACCAGCCTGTCGCGGGGTAGAGCAGATAGGCAAGACCGAAGCCCAGCGCGGCCCGCGAGGAAGCGAGATGCTTGCGAGCGAGGAGGAAGACGGGAATCGCACCGAGCGCGACCGCGCAGGCCTGCGCGACCAGCAGCATGTGGGGGCTCGGCCAGATCCACCACAGGGGCGCGAACACCACCAGGATCGGATCGACGTGGGCCGCAAGCCGTGAGATCTGATCCCCGTGCAGGTCGGTCATTTGCAGCGGCCGCCCATGCGCGGTCGACCAGACCGCCTGCACCATGTTCCCGAGGTCGAAGCGACCGGTGACGTAGGCCTCGTGGCGAAGTACCGAGAGCGCCCCGAACCCCGCCGCATAGGCCGCGATCGCCGCCGCGAGGAGGGCGCGGGCGCTCGGAAAGATGATCCGTCTCACAGCAGCCGCTCGACGATCGTGCGCCAGCGCACGCCGAGAACGGCCTCGCTCGCCTTCCGCTCGTAAGCGGCGCGCCCGGAGGCTGCGATGCGCCGGGCGAGGTCGGTGTCGGTGGCCAGCCGGCGCACCGCCTCGGCCAGAGCTCGTGCGTCGCCCGGGGGCACGAGGAGTGCGCTCTCGTCGCCGACGAGCAGCTCGTGGGCGGCTGGTGTGTCGGCCGTGATGAGCGGCGCGGCGCAGGCAATGGCCTGGAACGCCTTGTTGGGGATGACCCTCTGCGCCTTGCCGCCGGTGCCGAAGATCCCGAGTGAGCAGCCGGCTCGGCGAATCTCATCGGGTAGGTGGTCGTACTCGACCCACGGCACGTGCTCGACATTCGGGGGCCGACCTGCGAGCAGCCCTTCGAGCTGTCCGCTGCCGACGACACGGAAGTCGATCTCGGGCGCTTCCCGCGCTGCCGCGAGGATCGTCTCGACACCTTGCAACGGAATCAGCTTCCCCACGAAGAGCGCGACGAAGCGGTGCGGCGGCGACCAGCCCGGCGTGAACAGCCGGTCCTCCGCTCCGACGAAGCAGACAGGAACCTCGCCGAGCCCTGCGAGGCCCGCGAAGAACTGCGCATCGCCTTCCGTATCCGCGACGACGACGTCTGCGGCACGAAAGGCGCGGCGGTCGATCGTCTCGAGCGCGCGTGCGGCGAACGAGCCTGAGCGGAAGCGCGCACGATCGGCGACGAGTGTGTCGGCCAGCGAGACGAGCGGATTGAAGATCAGCGGCCGTCCACGTGCGGCGCGTCGTGCTGCGGGGAGGTCGAAGTGTCCGGGATAGCCCACGATGAACGCGTCGACGTCGTCGGGCGGACGCCGTGCGAGCAACTGCGCCTCGGCCGCGGCGAGCCGCAGCGCGCGTCCCGATCCCGCCCCCCAGCCGTGCCGCTCGCCGTTCCAGACCGAGACGTGTTCCTCCAGCACCTCGACGCCTGCACCTCGCAGGCACGAGATCACCTGCGAGTTACGTGGATAACCACGCTCGTAGGTTCCGAAATAACAGACTTTCAAAGTGAGCGTCGTGCCGGCGCCGCGCGCGGGTGTATGAGCGAGCGGATTGAAACGGCCGCACGGGCAAAGCCCGCACGGCCTCTATGCGGCGCCGCCAAGTCGGCGCCTCAGGAGAGGATTTCGTCGACGAGCAGCTCTGCGCGCTCGCGTTCCTGCGCTCGCTCCTCGTGATGGCTCGTGATCATCTCGCTGATCAGGCCGAGCGAGAAGAACTGCATCCCGATCACCACGAGCAGCACGCCGAGCAAGAGCAGCGGCCTTTGTCCGATCGCGTGTCCGAGCGCCTTGATCACCGTCAGGTATACGAGGATTGCGGAACCGATCGCGCCGAGCAAGAGCCCGAGGCCGCCGAACAGGTGCAACGGACGGTGGCGGTAGCGGCCGATGAAGGAGACCGTCAGGAGATCGAGGAACCCGCGGAGGTAACGCTCGACGCCGTAACGCGACCGGCCGTGCTCGCGGGGACGATGATTGACCGGCAGCTCCGCGATGCGGAAGCCGCGGTAGTGCGCGAGCACCGGGATGAAACGGTGCAGTTCCCCGTAGAGGCGTAGACCGTGCACGACCTCCGCCCGGTAGGCCTTGAGGCCGCAGTTCATGTCGTGCAAGCGCACGCCCGAGAACGCGCTCGTCACGCGGTTGAAGATGCGCGAGAGCAGACGCCTCGAGATCGGGTCGCGTCGATGCGTCTTCCAGCCTGTGACGAGATCGAAGCCTTCGTCCAGCTTGGCGAGGAGGCGCGGGATCTCTGCCGGATCGTCCTGCAGGTCCCCGTCGATCGTCACGACGATCTCGCCGTGCGCCTGGTCGAAGCCGGCGACGAGCGCGGCCGCCTTGCCGAAGTTACGCCGCAGGCGAACGACACGGACGTTCCGCTCGGAGTTGTGCAGCCTGGTCAGCGCGGAGAAGGTTCCGTCGGTCGAGCCGTCGTCGACGAAGATCGCCTCCCACGGTGCGCGGAGCGGCTCGAGTGCGGACCGGAGCTCGTCGTAGAGCAGAGCGACGCTTCGCTCTTCGTCATGCACCGGTACGACGACGGAGATCACGCGCGCGAGGTTATACGCTGGGCGCGGAATGGCTGAGCTGCTCCCGCTCGAGGAGGCGCTGAGGCGCATTCTCGACCGGGTGACGCCGCTCGGGCCCGAGGTCGTGCCGCTGGCGGCAGCGGCAGGCCGCGTGGTCTTCGAGGACGCGATGGCAGTCGTGGATCTGCCGCCCTTTGCGAGCTCGGCGATGGACGGTTTCGCACTGCGCTCGGCGGACACCCCCGGGCGCCTGCCGGTCGTGGCGCGGATCGCCGCGGGCGTGCCGGCGCCGCGAGCGCTCGAAGCGGGCGAGGCGATGGCCATCGCCACCGGCGGTGTCGTTCCGGGAGGAGCCGACTCTGTCGTCCCCTTGGAGTACGTTGTCGAGGATGACAACGGCGTGGAGATCCCCAATGTTGTCGTCCACGGTGACAACGTCCGTCCTCGCGGCGGCGACGTTGCCGCCGGAGATGTCGTCGTGCCGAGCGGCGCCCGTCTGCGCGCCGCGCAGATCGGCGCACTTGCCGCCGCCGGCCTGGACCACGTCGTCGCCAGCCGGCGCCCGACGATCTCGGTGCTTGCGACAGGCACCGAGTTGCGCAGGCCGGGTGAGCCGCTCGAGCCCGGAGAAGTCTATGAGGCCAATGGCGTATTGCTGGCGACGGCGTTCGCCACCGCCGGCGCGGAGGTCGAGCTGCTCCCGGCCGTCGCCGACGACGAGGCATCGCATCGCGAGGCGCTCGAACGAGGCCTCGCGGCCGACGTCCTCGTCACCTCGGGCGGCGTGTCCGTCGGTCCGCACGATCTCGTCCGCCGGATCCTGGGAGAGCTCGGGGTGGAGGAGGTCTTCTGGGGTATTGCGGTCAAGCCGGGCAAGCCGCTTGCATTCGGAGTGCGCGGGTCGACGATCGTGTTCGGACTCCCCGGGAACCCCGTCTCGTCGCTCGTCGGGGCGGAGGTCTTCGTGCGCCCCGCATTGCTCGCCCTGCAAGGTGCGACCGTTCCCGGCCCGGTGTTCTTCGAGGGCCGGCTCGCAGCGTCCGTTCGCCGTAACGCGCACCGAGACGAGTTTCTCCGTGCGCGCTCCGTCGTCACCGAGACCGGAGTTCTGCTCGACCCGGTCACCGGCCAGGAGTCACACATGATCGCTCGCGCCGCTGCCGCCGATGCACTCGTGCTGGCGCCCCGAGGCGATGGTGAGCTCGCCGCTGGTGAGAGCGTGCGTTACTTGCTGCTCGCCTGAGCCACGAGCTCGTACGGTTTCCCGCCGCGGGGCTCGACACGCAGCAGTCGTGCGTACGCGATGTAGCGGTGTGTCGCGAAGAAGCGAGGATGGCAGGCCTGGAGCTCGACGAGCTCGTGGCGGGGCGAGCGCAGCACCGAGAGGTCGTTCGATTTCACGATGCGGTGTCCTGTGACGGCGTAGAAGAAGGTCCCGTACGGAACCTCGATCGTGACGCGGTCGCCACTCCGGAGCCTGTCGATGTGCGAGAACGGTGCAAGGTACGTCGTGCGGTGACCGGCGATGTAGACGAGCCGGTTCTCCCCGGGCATGAATGTCCGCTCGTCGCGCCCGGGCCCTTTCTTGAGGGTCTCGTGGTCGGTGCCGTTGACGAGGAGCATGTTCAGGCCCATTCGAGGCACGCGCAGCCGGCCGATCACTTCGCCGCGTGTCGAGCTCCCGCGGTAACGCTTCGCCTCCCGCGCGATGCTCGCCCGCTCGGCCGCCTGGGTGACGCCGGAGATCGTCGGCTGGAACGAGCGTGTGCGCTTGTCGTACTGCGAGGCAAGCTGATGTTGTTTCCACCTCGTGTAGAGCCCGGTGAACGGATCTTGCCACTGCCACACGAGCAGAGCCCACAAGAGCGTCAGCACGCCCAGCGCCGCAAGCAGGGTTCCCAGCAGATGGAGGGGGCGGCGCAACTAGCCCTCCAGTGCTTCCGGCACGGTCGAGGCTGTTCCGGGGCGCCGCCGGTTGCGCACCGCGAGAACCGTTCCGCGCACGACTCGGCGCAGGGGACCGGTGGGCGGGAGCTCGGCGGCCGCCGGGTACGGCGCGTAGCGCCGTGCGGCCAGGGCGGCCAGCTGTCCGGTTCCCGCAAGCCAGACGACGAGGAGCGGCATGACGACGAAAGGCACGTAGCCCACCGATCTCAGCTCCGCGAGATACCAGGGCGTATCCCAGCCGAGGCCGAACCGTCCCGCAAAGGAACCGAGCAGCAGTGCGGGACCCGCGAAGCCGAGCGCGAGCACGGAGAGCCTGACAGCGAGAGGACCATCCCTCACTTGCGGAAGCCAGAGCCAGACGTGCAGCGACGGCAGCAGGAACACGAGCGCGAATGGGTTCGTCGCAACGACCAGGAGCGAGAGCGCACCGAGGCAGAGGAGCGACGCGGTATGTCCGGCGAGGTCCTCCTCGAGCGTGATCGCGCGGCGTGGGAGCAGTCGCTCGCGCGCGACGAGCCAGCCCAACACCGCGAGCACGCCGAGCGCGAGCAACCCCCTCGCAGACCAGTCGTGTGCGAGGGAGCTCGACGGTGGGATCGGCCGTGCAACGCCGTGTGGCCATACCCCCAACAGTCTGAAGAGCTCGAAGAGGCCTACGACCCAGGCCCAAAAAGCGAGCCGGCTGCGGAACGCGCGCAGCGCTGGAGCGAGTGCGACATGCCTTCGCCTGCAGCGGGCGAAGAGGTCGACCGCTGTTGTCAGAAAGGGCAACAAGCACGCGATCAGTACGAGCTCGATTGCCCAGCCGCGGATGAGCCGCGAGCCGAGATAGAGGTAGGTGGACGTTCCCTGGGTGAATTCGAGACTCTCGTCGAGCGTCCCGAGAGCGTCCTGTGCTGCACGGCCGACTTGTGCAAGCTTGTCTGCGCGCACTCGTTCCGAGGTGTCGCTCAAGGGGTTTGGAGGGTTGTCGCCCGCGGTCGTGAGGGTCACGGCGGCAATCCCATGCGTGAGGAACGGCGCCTGTTCGTAGAGCGAGAAGGGAAAGCCGAGATCGATCAGTTGGCGCAACGCGCCGGGACGAGCCGGGCCACGGCCGGTCTGAGCGGAGATCCGCGCTGCGATCGTCTGCAAAAAAGTCCCCGACGGCTCGCGCGGAGTGTCGCCATTGAACTCGACACGAACGCGTCCGCTGCCACCGACCGAGTCGAGGTTGATGACGCCGGCGACGTCGTTCCGAAACGGGTAATGGGCGGCGAACCAGGCCGCGCCCACCCCACCGTACGCGCCCCCGTCGGTCGAGACGAAGAGGATCGTGTGGTTCGGACGAAGCTGGGCGGACGGCCGGCCGGGCGGGACCCCGTACGCGCGGGCGAGTTGAATCAACATCGCCGTGCCGGAGGCGTTGTCGTTCGCGCCCGGACCGCGTCCGTCGTTGTCGCGGTGGGCCATCACGACGATCGTGCGCGGCGAGCGGCCGCTCGCCTCTGCGATGAGGTTCTGCAGCTGGACCCTGCCCCGCCCTGGGATGACGGCGCTGAAGCGCTCGGTGCGGATCGGCAGGCCGTACGGCGCGAGCTGGTCCCGGAACCACGACGCGGCCGCGAGCGCCTGAGACGAGCCTGGTTGGCGGTACGGAAGATCCGCCAGGTCGGTCGCGAGCGTCTTCGTCGCCGCGCCGTCGAACGCGGGAACGAACGCGCGCGGAAGCGGAGTCGGCCGCGCGACGCTGAAGGCAGCCACCAGAAGGGGCAGTCCGACGAGCAGCCACGTCCCCCGGTAGAGACGCCCGTTGACCGGCCGTTGCAGTGAACCGGGACGAGCCCGGCGCCGCTCGATCCGGGGCGGAACTGAGGCCATCCGGGGCTATAGTAGGCGCCCTGCTACCCGGCAAGGATCGTTCCGGCAGGCACTGTTAGCCGAGCGCGATATGCCTGACTCCTCGACCATCCTCCTCGTCGACGACGAGGAATCGATCCAGAAGCTGCTCGCCTATCCCCTGGAGCGCGAGGGGTACCGAGTGCTGCAGGCGCGTGACGGACAGGAGGCCCTGACCCGCTTCGCGTCGGAGCACGTCGACCTCGTCGTGCTCGACATCATGCTGCCGAAGCTCGACGGGCTCGAGGTGTGCAAGCGCCTCCGCGCCGAGAGCGAGGTGCCGATCATCATGCTGACCGCTCGCGACGACGAGCTGGACAAGGTGCTCGGGCTGGAGCTCGGCGCCGACGACTACATCACGAAACCCTTCTCGATCCGCGAGTTCCGGAGTCGCGTTCGCGCCCTGCTGCGTCGCGCCTCGGTGTCAAGGCAGGTCGACGGGGGCGGCGATGTGATCTCGGCCGAAGGGTTGACGATCGACCTCGCCCGTCGGGCCGTCGAGATCCGAGGCGAACGGGTGCAGCTCACGTATGTCGAGTTCGAGCTCTTGCGCATCCTCGCCTCGCACCCAGGTCGTGTGTACAGCCGGCGCATGCTCCTCGAGGCCCTCTGGGGTGGCGCCGATTATCGGGAACCGCGGACGATCGACGTCCACGTCCGCCATCTACGCGAGAAGCTGGAGCGGGATCCCGCCGATCCGGAGTACATCCTGACGGTGCGCGGCGTCGGCTACCGCTTCCGCGACCGATGAATCCGCTGCGGAGCGTGGGCGCCCGCCTGGGGCTCGCCTTGGCCGTCGTCGTCGCCGGAGCGTTGATCCTGGTCGACCTGATCGTCGTGCCATCCCTCGAGCGGAACCTCATCAACGCGAACCTGACCCGGCTCGAGGAGGCCGCACCTACCGCCGGTTCCCGGCTCCTGCTCAGCTCGAGCTACGCGCTCGACGACACGATCCAGTCAGCCGCCTCGAGCGCGGACGCCAGGGTCGTGTACTTCAAACCGCTCACGTACGACCCGCCGATGCTGAGCGTCAACGGCGACTCGAGTGCGGTGACGTCGACCGACGTCGAGAACGACCCGCTGGCGTTGCGCGCCTTCGCCGAGGCCCGCGCCGTCCACGGCACGGTGACATCGGGAGGCGTGCGGTACGCGGAGGCGGCGTATCCGCTCATCGACGGTTCCGTCGTGCTGCTGCGCGCTTCGCTCCACGACTCTCTGAGGAGCATTCACCTCGTGCGTAGCCGGCTCGTCGTCGCGGGACTGATCGCTCTCGCCGCCTCCCTCCTCGTGGGCTACCTCGCGGCGTCGATATTCGCGCGGCGCATTCGGCGCCTGGAGCGCGCGGTGGATCGAATCGCCAGCGGAGACTTCAGCCAGCCCGTCGTCGACGCGGGCCGAGACGAGCTCGGTCAGCTCGCTGCGGCGTTCGAGAGGATGCGCCAGCGCCTAGCCCAGCTGGAGCATGCTCGGCGGGAGTTCATCGCCAACGCCTCCCATGAGCTCCGGACTCCGCTCTTCTCGCTCGGTGGCTTCCTCGAGTTGATGGCCGACGAGGAGCTCGACCCGAAGACCCAGGCCGAATTCATGGTCACGATGCGAGAGCAGGTCGAACGGTTGACGAAGCTGGCGACCGAGCTCCTCGATCTGTCCCGCCTCGACGCGGGTCGTCTCAGCGTCGAACACGACCCTCTGGATCTCACCGCCCTCGCCGAGACCCTGGCCGATGAATTTCGGGCGGTGGCCCGCTCGACGGGGCACCAGCTCTCGGTGCGAGCCGGAGACTCGGCCGAGGGGACGGGAGACGAAGAGCGCGCGCTGCAAATCGGGCGGATCCTCGTCGAGAACGCCCTCGTCCACACTCCGCCCGGCACGGCGATCCGGGTCGGCGCGGGGCGTAAGGACGGCTCGGCGGTGCTGACGGTCGAGGACGAGGGCCCCGGTATTCCGGCGGAGCACGCAGGTCAGGTCTTCGACCGCTTCTACCGCATCGAGGGCTCCGTCGCGTCCGGCAGCGGCCTCGGGCTGGCGATCGCGCGGGAACTGGCGGAGCTGATGGGCGGCTCGGTCGAGCTCGACGTCTCGAACGGGAGAACGAGGTTTTCGCTCGTCCTGCCGGCGGCACCGTCGGGCGCGCCACCGTTTTCACAGGAAAACGAACGCGTGGAAGAACCGTCGCTACAGTGAGCCGCATGCGGCTCCCGGCCCTCGCCGTCGTGACCGTCGCCGCCGCCGCCCTTGGCGGCGGCGCTGCGTTGGGCATCGGCAAGGGGACGGGCTGGCTCGACCAGGGCACGAAGACCGTCGTCGTGCGTGCGGCGGCACCCCGGACGGCGGCCTTGCCGGCTTCCGCCACGTCAAAGGTGGCTCCACTCCCCGGCAAGGGTTTCGATCCAGAGCAAATCTTCGCCCAACGCTCGCCTGGGGTCGTCACGATCTTCGCCTATTTCGGCGATCCCAGCTCGACGGTGACGGCTGTGTCCCAGGGCTCCGGGTTCGTGATCTCTCCCAAGGGTTACGTGCTCACGAACTCGCACGTGATCACGAACGCCGGCGACGGATCGAGTGTTCGGGCCGCTCAGCATCTTTTCGTCGAGTTCGCGGACGGCGATCGGGCCGAGGCAAAGATCGTCGGCTGGGATCTCTACGACGACGTCGGCTTGCTCCGACTGCAGACAAACGGCCATCCGCTCACCCCGGTCCCGCTCGGAGACTCTGCGACGGTTGCGGTCGGCGAGCCCGTGGCGGCAATCGGCAGCCCATTGGGCAGCGATATCGGCGTCAACACGCTCACCGTCGGGGTCGTGTCGGCGATTCATCGCTCGATCGACGCCCTGACCGTCCAAAAGTACAAAGTTGTGGACGCGATCCAGACCGACGCGCCGATCACGCACGGAAACTCGGGCGGGCCTCTCCTTGACGCGCGCGGGCGGGTGATCGGCATCAACGCCCAGATCCGCAGTGCGAACGGAACGGGCACCAACGACAGCGGGATCGGGTTCGCCATCCCGATCGACGCTGCGAAGCACTCCGTTGAGCAACTGATCGCAAAGGGCAAGGTGACGTACGCGTACGTCGGCATCAGCACCGAAGACCTGACCCCGTCCCTTGCGCGGGCGCTCGGGTACCAGGCCGAACACGGAGCGCTGATCGTCGGCGTCAACAGCGGCAGCCCCGCAGAGGCGGCCGGGCTCCGCGGTGGCAACCGTCAGGCCTACGCCCTCGGACGCACGCTCGAGACCGGGGGCGACGTGATCCTCGCGATCGACGGGAAGCCGGTCAACGGCGCCGACGACGTCGTCAGGTTCGTCTCGTTCTCGCTGCGGCCGAAGGACGTTGCGGTGTTCACGATCCTGAAGCCGGGGGGCCAACGCAGGAAGGTGGCCGTGACGCTTGCGGAGCGCCGCCTGCCTGCGGGTTAGCCCTCGTGTGGCGCGGGCATAACCGCGCTGAGAGCGAGTCGCAGGCCAAGAGCTCTCGGTAGCTTTCGTTAGATTATCCCCAATCTTTCTCGCCTAGGCTCCGCGTGCAGGCCATTCGATGACAACCAGCGCCAACGCCAACGCCCCGACGATTCGGCTGACGATCCCTGCTCGGGCCGAGTACATCACCCTTTGCCGGCTCGCTCTCACAGGCATCGGTCGCCTGCGTGAGCTCTCCGACGAGCTCCTCGCGGATCTCAAGCTGGCGCTGACGGAGGCCGCATCCAACTCGGTTCGGCACGCGTACGGAGCAAACCAGGACGTGGGTGTGGTCGAGATCGCCTACGAGCTTCACCCCGACCGCCTCGTGATCGAGGTCAGCGACGACGGTGGGGGCTTCGACCCTGCTCTGGCCCCGGGTCAACCGGACGAGCTCTCCGAAGGCGGTCTGGGTATCGCGATCATCCGTGCGATCGCTGACGATGTCGAGATCGGCGCCCAGCCCGGAGGCAAAGGATCGCGCCTTCGCTTCGCGAAAGCCCTTAGCTAGCCTGAACTGATATGGAGCGCCGTTTGTCAAGCGGGTAGCGTGCGTCGCCCAGTCGCTGATTGGGAGGGGGTGGCTGCTCGAGCGGGCGCC
>VAXG01000030.1 GCA_005883355.1 Actinomycetota bacterium
GGTCAAGGCCAGCCGCTATCTCACCCACGTGAAGAGGCTGACGGATCTCGACGGCGGCATCCAGCGCTACTACGAACGACTCGAGCCGCTCGCGCGCTCACCGAAGCTGGGACCCGTTCTGTGGCAACTGCCGGCGAACTTCCGCCGCGACGACGAGCGGCTCCGGGCCGCGCTGGCAGCACTGCCGAGGGGCCGTCACTGCTTCGAGTTTCGACATTCGAGCTGGTTCGTCGACTCGGTCTACGATTTGCTTGGCGCGCACGGCGCAGCGCTCGTCATCGGCGACCGGCCCGAGGTGAAGGCGTTCCAATCGTACGAGCTCACAGCCGACTGGACCTATCTCCGCTTCCACTACGGCTCACGCGGGCGCCGCGGGAACTACAGCCGTTCGGAGTTGGAGGAGTGGGCTCGACGTCTCGAGGACTGGCGTCGTGAGGTCGAGGTCTACGCATACTTCAACAACGACTGGGAAGCCTTTGCGATCAGAAACGCGCTGTGGCTGAAAGAGCGCCTGTCCCTGTGACGATTCGTGCCGCAAGCGGTGAGGAAGGCGGTCGGCTCAAGGAGATCGCGATCGCGGCCAAGCAGTTCTGGGGCTACGAGCCCGACAAAGTGAGGGAATGGGCCGACCGCGGTGACTTCTCGCCGGCCCAACTCGAGAAGCTGACCGTCTTCGTCGCCGAGGCCGGCGAGCACGCGATCGGCTGGTGCTCGCTCGAGCCGAGAGGCGAGCTGTGGTGGCTGGCCGATCTCTGGATCGAGCCGGAGTGGATCGGCAAAGGAGTCGGAAGCCGTCTCTTTCGACACGGCGCGCGGCATGCTCAGCGAGAAGGCGCAAAGCGTCTCGAGTGGGAAGCCGAGCCGAACTCGATCGGGTTCTACGCGAAGATGGGTGCGAGGTACGTGCGTGACAGCGAGTTGAGCGAATGGGGGCGCACGCTCTCCGTGATGGGAGTCGAGCTGAATGGTTGAGGGCAGAACGGTCAAACTGAGCTCGCCTGACCGCGTCCTCTATCCAGAGGATGGGATCACGAAGGGCGACGTCTTCGAGTACTACAAGCAGGTCGGTCCAACGATCGTGCCGCACCTGAGAGACCGTCCGTTCACGATGAAGCGCTACCCGCACGGGATCACGGGCGAGGTCTTCTTCCAGAAGCAGGCGCCCAGAGGGATGCCGGACTGGATCCCGACGCGCCAGTTCCGCACCTGGCCGCGTGAAGGCGGGTCGCGGCTGGTCGACTTCCCGCTCGTCAACTTCCCCGAGGCAGTGCTGTGGATGGTGCAGATGAATTGCATCGACATGAACGCGTGGTACTCGCGCGTCGACAAGCCCGACCGGCCGGACTTCGTCCTCTTCGATCTCGACCCGCCAGACGACGGCTTCGAGCTTGCGATCGAGGTCGCCCTGCTTATTCACGAGCTGCTCGAGGAGCTCGACCTGCCGGGTTACGTGAAGACGAGCGGCGCGGACGGCATCCATGTCGTCGCGCCAATCACACGCCGCTCGACGTTCAAGCAGATCTACGACTTCGCCGAGAAGGCTTCTCGCCTGCTCGAGCAGCGGCATCCCGGCAAGGTGACGACCGAGTGGCTGAAGAAGAAACGCGACGGCGTGCTCGTCGACCATCGCCAGAACGGACACGGGAAGACAATCGCGTCGGTGTACTCGGTTCGGCCCAAGCCCGGGGCGCCCGTTTCGACACCGCTGCGCTGGGAGGAGCTGAAGCCCGGCATCCGGCCGCGCGACTTCGGCATGGAGGAGGCGCTGCGACGGATCGAGCAGCACGGAGATCTCTTCCTGCCCGTGCTCGAGGATCCACGCCCGTTGGCACCTGCGGCGAAGAAATTGAAAAAGCTAGGCTCAGACGGATGAGCGAACCGAATCGCGACCTGATCATGAAGGCGCTCGAGCGCGTCATCGACCCGGAGTTGCGGAAGCCTGTGACGGAGCTCGACATGGTCCGCGGCGTCGAGATCGACGGCGGCGACGTGCGGGTGACGATCGCGCTGACCATCGCCGGCTGCCCGTTGCGCGATTCGTTCCAGGAACAGGTTGCCGAGGTACTGCGTGACGTCCCCGACGTCGAGCGCGTCGCGCTCGGGTTCGACGTGATGACAGCAGAAGAGCGGCAGGCGCTGACGACGAAGCTGCGCGGCGGATTACAGGAGCGTACGAAGGGTCTCTCGCTCGACGCGTCGACACGCGTGCTCGCCGTGTGCAGCGGCAAGGGTGGGGTCGGCAAGTCGACATTGACGGCGAACCTCGCTGTCGCGCTCGCTCAGGCCGGCAAGCAGGTCGGCGTGCTCGACGCGGACGTCTACGGACATTCGATCCCACACGTCCTCGGCATTCGCCAGAAGCCGGTGCTCGTCGACAAGATGATCGTCCCTCCCGTCAAGCACGACCTCAAGCTGATGTCCATCGGTTTCTTCCTCGAGGACAATGCGCCGGTGATGTGGCGGGGCCCGATGCTGCATCGCGCTCTCGAGCAGTTCCTCTCGGACGTGCACTGGGGAGCGCTCGACGTGCTCGTCGTCGACATGCCGCCCGGAACCGGCGACGTCGCAATCTCTTTGGGACAGCTGTTGCCGCGAGCCGAGACGATTGTCGTGACGACGCCGCAACCTGCGGCGCAGGAGGTCGCCTCACGGGCAGGGGTGATGGCGCAGAAGACCGGCATGCGGCTCGTCGGCGTGGTCGAGAACATGACCGGCGACGTCTTCGGGTCGGGGGGCGGCGGGCGTCTGGCCGATGAGCTCGAGGTACCGCTGCTAGGGAGCGTCTCGCTCGATCCGTTCCTGCGTGAATGCGGAGACGCAGGCGAGCCGCTGATGGCGACAGCGCCCGATTCGAAGAGCGCACGCGAGCTGCGTCACATCTCGAACCGGCTGCTCGCGCTCGACCGCGGCACGATCGTCAAGCCGCTCACGCTCGTCTCACGCTAGGAGAGGTCGGGCGCCGGCCCTTCCTCGAGCTGCGAGAAGCGTGCGTACGCTTCCGCGGACGACGCCACTTCCTTGTCGACGCCCGCACCGAGGCGAACCGCCGTTTCGTCGACGGGATAGGTCGCGGGGCCTTTTCGGGCTCCGACGGCCAGTACGAGCGCGGGACTTTCGCCTGCACCGACGATGATGTGCTTCGTCCTCGGCGGGCAGTGGACGAAATCCCAGGCCACGAGCGGCCGCTCCTGACCCTCCACGACGAGGATGCACTCGCCTCGCAAGACGAGGAAGTCCTCCTGGCCGGGCTCCTCGTGGTACATCGCCATCGGCATGCCGGGCGGTAGGACGTTCAGGTTGATTCCAAGGTCATCGAACCTCGCCTCGCCCTTGCCCTCGAAGCCGCAGTACGCGCCGAGCTCGTTGTGGAGCCAGCGGGAATCGCGCGCGTTGACGACGAACCAGCCACCGGTCTGCGGAACGCCGTTCTCGAGCTTCGCCTCCGGAACCATGGCGTAAGTATGCTCGCCGCCGTGCAGGTCGAGGAGCGGATCAGCGCGCTCGGGTTCTCGGAGGAGGACGCCCGCATACTCGCCGAGCACTTCCTCGACGCGGAGCGGCGGGGCAAGCGTGGACACGGGCTCGCGCGGGTCGAGTGGCTGGAAACTCTCGAAGAGCTCGATCCCAGCGCCGAGCCGGAGTGCGTCGTCGCCGAAGCGTGCTACGAGCGCTGGGAGGGTCGGGGCGCACTCGGCTATCTGACACTCGCGGCAATCTGCACCGGCCAGCTCGAGGATCCTCCCGAAGCCGCGCGGCTGATCGTCGCGCACGACTGCTTCCCGACGGGAATGCTTGGGCACTGGGCCCGCCGTATCGCGACGGGAGGCCTCCTCGCAGTGCTGACGGCCACTTCGCCGCCGCGGCTCGGGCACCCCGAGGGAGGGCCGAAGCTCACCGGCACCAACCCACTTGCAATCGCGATTCCGAGCTCGGACGGCAGGCCCATCGTCAGTGACGTCTCGATGGGCCAGGTGACCTACGGAGATGTGATCGCCGGCGCGGCCTCGGAAGACGAGCTCGTGCCCTTCGGCGGCGAGCACGCCCACAAGGCCTTCGCGCTTGCACTCGGGCTGCAGCTGCTCGTCGACTCGCTCATTGTCGACGGCTACGGCGCGGTGATGCTCGTGGCGCAGCCCGCAGGCGATCCCGTGCCCACCCTGCGACGTCGGGCGGCCGGTTTGCGCCTCCCGGGTGACGCGTGATTCACGCCCTGCCGCCCGCGATCGTCGCAGGCGAGCTCGTGCGGCTGCAGACGAGACAGCACGTCGTTGCGCTGACGTTCGACGGTGGTGGCAACGCGGACGGAGCGAAGCGCGTTCTCGCAGTCCTGAGACGCGAGCACGTGACCGGGACGTTCTTCCTCACCGGACACTTCGTTCAGACCTATCCGCTCCTCTCGCGCGCGATCGGCAGGCGGTACCCGGTTGCGAACCACACCGTCGACCATCTCGACCTGAGGCGCCTGTCGACCACCGCCGCGACACGCGAGGTCACACAGGCGGAGACGATGATCCGGCGCGCGACGGGGCGCGATCCGCGTCCGCTCTTCCGGTTCCCGTACGGCGCGCGCGATGCACGGACACTCGGAATCGTGCGGCGCCTCGGCTACGCGTCGGTGCGCTGGACGGCGGACACCTGGGGTTGGATGGGGCTGACCCTGCAGACCGTCGCCGGCGCGGAGCGCCGCGTGCTGGCCAACCTCGTCCCCGGCGAGATCGTGCTGATGCACCTCGGCGCTGCGCGTGACCGCAGCACGATCGATGCCCACGCGCTCCCGGGCGTGATTCGGGCAGTCCGCGCCCGCGGCTACCGGTTCGTGACGCTGCGAGGCATCCGCGCGCCTTAGCGGGATTTGTCGCGGAGTGCGGCGAGGACGACGGGATCGATCCGGTCGACGCCTTCGACCCGCTCCTCGAGGTTCTCCGTGCCCGCCCAGTCGCTGAAGGCCTTGTCGAGCGCGCCCTCGTAGCCGAGCTCGGCGAGGCGGTCGCGCAGCTCCGCCGCCAACGTCTCGTCGACCGCGATCCAGTCCTCGGGCGGCGTCACCCCGAACAGCTTGTTGTGCAACGCGTAGAGCCGTCGCAGCTCCACGATCGGAAGCTCGTGGTCGTCCACTCGGAGATCGACGACGACATCCGAGAGATTCGCGTAGCCCGCGTCTTTCTCGACGACGAGCAGTGAGGCCGACTGTTGGCCGCGGCGGTCCCCGCCCGCGGCCTGCGCAGCTGCGAGGCACTCGATCAGGCGTTCCGCGAGGGAGAGATGGCCGTTCTGCTCGAAGGTCGCCGCGAGCGCGTCGACCGTCTCGTGCGATACGAGGATGTTCCCCTGAGCCGCATAGCCGTTTCCCGTCCGCCCACCGGCCCAGTCGTGGCACTGGTCGCCGGTGAAGGTCGCCGCGCGCCCGGAGCCGTCCACGATGCCCAGCTGGCGATGCTCTCGACCCTCGTCGGCGGTCGTCAGGGTCACGACCGCCTCCTCGGCCGTCTGTCCCGAGCGAAGGAGCTCGAGGCCGTCCGGCCCGTAGCTGGGGTTCGCCCACGATTGCGTGGCGATTGCTCCGACATGCGGCTCGGCCCAGGGAACGACCGAGCCGACCGCCAGGAACTTCGACTGCACGGCGACGCCCCACTGGCCCGCCTCGAGATCGCACGCGACGATCGAGTACGTCGCGACGACGTCGCTACGGGCCATACGTGAGCTCGCGAAGGTCGAGGTCGAGCAGATCGCGCTGTTCGGGCGGAACGAGCGCCGCCGCAACCTCGGGGTGGGCGAGCGCGGCCTTCACCGCCTCCGCGGAGGCGGCTCGCACGACGATCGGACGGCCGGCCTCGTGCGCTTCGCGCAGCGGGCGCGCATCCGAGACGTCGTCGAGCACGAGCGCGTCGCCGACGTCGAGCTCGCCCTCGACGGCGATTTCCGGGACCCGGCGCCCCGTCGCACCGAACCAACGCTCTCTCACAGCTCGACCGACTCGCCGGGTTCGAGCGCATGCACGTCGACCCCTGGGGCGAGTCGTTTCAGCTCGTCGGGAGTTCCCGCCAGGAGCGGAAACGTCCCGTAATGCGACGGAACGACTCTCTTCACGCCGAGCAGCTCGCAGGCAACCGCAGCCTCTCGTGGATCCATGGTGAAGTGACCGCCGATCGGCAGGACGGCGAGGTCCGGGGCGTAGATGCGACCGATCAGCTGCATGTCCCCGAAGACGCAGGTGTCCCCCGCGAAGTAGATCTTCTTGCCGTCCTCGAGCTCGATGACGATTCCCGCAGCCTCGCCCAGGTAAGTCCCGTCGTCGGCCGAGCTCGAGTGGAACGCGTTCGTGAGCGTGAACTTGATCCCCTCCGCCTCGACGGTTCCGCCCTTGTTCGGCCCCGGGACGTCGTCGGTCTGCGCGCCTTGTTCTTTCAGCCAGCCCTTGAGCTCGACCTGCGCGACGATCGGGACGGGACCGAGCTTCTGGGTGATCGCCACGACCGAGCCGAGGTGGTCCGAGTGGCCATGCGTGACTGCGATCACGTCGCAGCGCTCGGGATCCTTCTCGGACCCGGGGCACTTCGGGTTGTCGAGCCACGGGTCCACGTAGACACGCTTGCCGCCCGGCGAGTCGAGCCGGAATGAGGCATGTCCTAGCCAGGTCAGCGGCGAAGCAGCCACCGGTCTCCTCTCGTTCGCAGGTCCGGCGCGGAGCGTAAAGGAACGTCCGGAGACAGGTCGAAGCTTTGCCGAGGATGTCGCGGCGCCTGCTTCCCACTCTGCTCGTGCTGGCGGCCCTGATCTCCGACGCGGGCGGCTCCCACGGGCTCGCGCTCGCATTCCTTCTCTGTGCCATTCCCGCGGCGTTTGTGCTCGCCCTGGACTGCTACGGAGACGTTCTGGAAGCTCGCTGCAGTGGCATCCGCCCGGCCCTCGCGGGGCTGGCACTGGTCCTGCTCGTGCTCAGCGCGGCACTGCGGAGCCCGGCCGTGACCGGGGGCGTGCCGACGCTCGCGGTCTCGGCGCTCGTGATGACGCTCGTGCTCTATGCCGCTATCTCGGTCGGGGCGCTCTTCCCCGGCCGCGCCCTGCCCGAGTCGGTCTGAGCACACCAAGCCTCGTGGTGCGGTTAACCGCACCGGCGGACACCTGCCGACCGCCCCGGCTCGACAGGTAAACATTAGGCGTGCTCGCCCGCCTGGCTCACACGGTCCACGGACACCGCAAGATCGTCATCGGAGGCTGGATTCTCCTCACAGCCTTCGGCGTCTTCGCGACGGGTCGCGTGTCCAAGCGCTGGTTCGAGTCTTTCTCGATCCCGGGTTATTCCGCCTACGAGACGAACCAGAAGACGGTGAAGACGTTCGGCACCGGGGAGCAGGCGCCGCTCGTCGCGGTCTTCCACTCGAATGGAGACATCACGAAGCAGAACCTGGCGCCGGCGATCCAGAAGGCCGCCGCGGTCAACTCCGGTTCGCGCGTCAGTTCGTACTTCGACACCCATTCCAGCTCGTACGTCTCGCACGACCACCACACGACATTCGCGGAGATCTATCCGCCGGGCCAGAACACGTTCTCGGGTGAGCCTCACATCAAGGCCGTGAGGGCGGCTCTGCGGGCGAACGCACCGCCCGGCGTCGAGACGCACCTCACCGGTCTCCAGCCGCTCTACGCGGCCTCGAACGGGGGTGGAACCGGGCCGAGTGTTCTGACCGAAGGTCTGATCGGCGGGGTCGGCGCGCTCGTGATTCTCATGTTCGTGTTCGGGACGTTGCCTGCCGTGGCGATTCCGCTCGCCATCGCGCTGACGGCGATCCTCAACACCTTCACGCTCGTTTGGGTGCTGACGTATCTCACGAACGTCTCGATCATCGTCCAGTTCCTGATTGCGCTCGTCGGTCTCGGCGTCGCCATCGACTACGCGCTCTTGATGATCTTCCGTTTCCGCGAGGAGCTGGCCTCGGGCGAGGACGTCGAGACCGCCCTGGTCGAGACGATGACGCACGCGGGGAGGTCGGTCATCGTTTCGGGCTCGACGGTCGCCGTCGGCCTCCTGAGCATGGTGCTCCTGCCGTTGCCGTTCATCAGATCGATCGGGATCGGCGGCATGCTCATTCCGGCCGTGTCGGTGCTCGTCTCGATCACGCTGCTGCCTGCGCTCTTGTCGTTGCTCGGTCACCGCATCAACAAGCTGCGCGTGATGCCGAAGCGCTTCGTCACGGTCACCGATCCGGAATCGGGCTGGTGGGGCAAGTGGGCACGTCTCGTCAGCCGCAGGCCGCTGCCCGTTGCCGCCGTAGGCGTCGTGATCGTCGGCGTCCTGCTTGCACTCGGGTCACAGCTGAATCCGAGCGAAGCGCAGGCCAAGGACTTTCCGGGCAAGGGCGATGCCGTCACGGGCCGCAACGTGCTCGCGAGCGCCGGCATCTCGGCGGGAGCGATCAAGCCGTTCGTCGTCTTGACCCCCGCTGCGAACGCCGATCAGGTGGCGCAACGCCTGCGCGGCGTCGAAGGCATCGTCGGCGCGGTGGCGCCGCAGAGCTGGCAGAAGGACGGTCTGGCGCTCGTCGAGGCGATTCCGAGCGTCGATGGCTCGAGCAAGGCGGTCCGTGGGACGATCTCGCGCGTCAAGGACGCCTTGCCCCCCGGGGCCAGCCTGGGCGGCGTTGCGCCGGAGGACCGGGACTTCGTGCATGCCGTCTACGGCAACTTCCCTTACGTCCTCTTGTTCGTCGTGCTGCTGACCTACGTTCTGCTGGCGCGTGCGTTCCGCTCGCTGTTGCTGCCGTTGAAGGCGGTGATCTTGAACCTGGTCTCACTGGGGGCGGCCTTCGGCATCATCGTCTTCATCTTCCAGCAGGGCCACGGCTCCAACGCGATCTGGGGCGTTCCCGCGACGCAGTCGATCATTCCGTGGATCCCGCTCATGATCTTTGCGTTCCTGTTCGGCCTCTCGATGGACTACGAGGTCTTCATGTTGACGCGCATGCGCGAGGCGTACGACGAGACGGGAAGCACGCGCGAGGCAGTGGCGCTCGGGCTGGCTCGCACCGGCAAGCTCGTGACCAGCGCGGCGCTCGTGCTCATGTTCGCCTTCTTCGTGCTCTCGACGAGCCCGGGTACCGACATCAAGCAATTCGGGATCGGACTGGCCGCCGGAATCATCTTCGACGCAACCGTGATCCGTGCGCTGCTGGTGCCGGCGATCATGATGCTCATGGGCCGCTGGAACTGGTGGCTGCCCGCCTGGGCGGCGCGCCCGCTGCGCACGCGCCCGAGCGAGCCGCGGCGTGAAGCGGTGCCCGTTACTGAGTCGGCCTAGAGCGGCGGCTGCCGAACCGGCACACTTAGGCGATCTCGCGCCGGTCGCGCCGGCGTTGCCAGATCGAGCGGGAAGGTGGGTCTAGACCTCGTCCGCTGTGATGAAGCGCGCCTCGACGATCCGGTCGTACGGAAGGCCTGCGCGCTCCTGCACAGTCTTCACGACCTCCTCGGACTCGCCCTCGAAGAGGCAGTAGCACTTCTCCTCCTGCGGAACGAATGTCGAGCGGAGGTAACGGACCGGTGTCCCTTCCTGCGTCATTCTTGTGCTCGCCGTTTTCGCGGCGCCGGCGGCGCCGGGGAGCTGCTCCTCGCTGAAGCCCGGGAGGCTTCGCTCAACCATGTACCTCGTCACGGTGGCCCCCTTTTTCCCGGTGATCTCCTGGTCTGATTATGAGCCTTTGCCCGAGCGAGGCGTAATCTCAGCGCAGTGAGCCGTTACCTCGCCGTGCTCTTCTCCGACCTCGAACGGCATACGGAGGTCTGGCAGCGCGTGCCGCGTGATCACATGGTGGGATTGGTCGCAGAGTACCGTTATCTAGCTGAGTCGCTGGCGGGATCGTACGGGTGCGTCTATCGCGAGTGGAGCGGCGACGGCCACATGTTCCTGTTCGAGAACGTTGACGCCGCGGTGCAGTTCGGCCTGAAGCTCGTGGAAGGCTGGTCCATCGCGGGCCGGGAATTACCCACCCTGGCCGCGTTTCCGCACGTCGCGCTCCGCGTCGGCTGCCATTTCGGGGAATGCACGCAGCTCGACGGTGGTGACGGCTGGATTGGTCGCGGGAATGCGATCGCCAAGCGAGTCGAGAGCGAGGCCGAGCCGGACTCCGTCTACGTGACGGCGACTGTCCTGGACCTGCTCGACCTACCGGTGTACGAGATCGAGAAATTCGGGTCGCTCGCGCTTAAAGGCGACTACGCCGAAGTGCGCACGCTCTACCGCGTCGTGTCCTTCAAGCAGGCTGAGCTTGCCGCAAAACCTCCTGAGGCCTTGTCGGCCGACGAATGGTTCCTCCGCGCCGTGTCGCTGATCGGGACGGAGTCAGAATGGAGCGAAGAGGAGGCGCAGTGCTACCGCGAAGCCCTGTGCCTGCGGCCGGAATATGCGGAGGCGCACGTGAACTATGCGATTCTCCTCCGCGCTCGCGGTGACGTGACGGAGGCCACTCGTCACTACCAGGAGGCTCTTCGGCTCAGGCCGGACTATCCGGAAGCGCACTACAACTACGCGGCGCTGCTCGCGGCCCGTGGGAGCCTGGCTGGTGCGGCGGAGCATTACCGCGCGGCTCTCCGGCTCCGGCCGGACTACGTCGACGCCCACCACGGCCTCGCGAACCTCCTTGCCGGGCGCGACGAGCTCGAACAGGCGGCGGCCGGCTACCGCGAGACGTTGCGCCTGCGTCCCGAGTACGCCGATGCGCGCGGGAATTACGCAATTCTTCTCGAGCGCCTCGGTGACCTCGAAGGTGCCGGTGAGCAATATCGCGAAGCGCTGCGCCTTCATCCTGATGATCCCGTTGCCCACTACAACTTCGCGCTTCTGCTCGAGAGTCGCGACGACGTGGCTGCCGCCGAAACCGAATACCGAGAAGCCGTCCGGCTGTGGCCGGAGTACGGGGAAGCCCACAACAACCTTGCGGTGCTGTTTCAGCTGGCCGGAAACCTCGACGAGGCAGAGCTGCACTATCAGTCCGCGCTTGCGACACGGCCGGAGGATCCCGAGGCGCACTTCAACTATGCGCTCCTCCTTCGCGCCCGCGGCGACGAGGCCGATGCCGAACGGCATTTCCAGATAGCACGGAACCTCGCACCGGAATCGACCGTTTTTCGCTCGGCGCTCGACCGGCCTGCGCAGAGCTAGAAAGGCAGCGACGAGGCTGCGTGCTTCGCCAGGTCGATCAGCGGTTGGACGGCGAAGAACGAGCCGACCGTGACGACGAGGCACGCGACGACCGCGGTCTGTAGCAGCGCGTCACGTGGAGGTGAGCCGCCTATCGGCGCCAGCTGCAGATCTTCCGTTCGGCGCATGAACATCGCCCGCACCAGACCGAGGTAGTAGTAGAGGCTGACGAGCGTCGCGAGCACCCCGACGATCACGAGCCAGGTCCAGCCGTGCCGGTACGCGGCGGCGAAGACGTAAAACTTGCCGACGAAGCCACCGGTGAGTGGAAAGCCGGCGAATCCGAGCATGAACGTCCACATCGAGATCCCGAGCAGCGGCCGTTCCCAGCCGAACCCGGCCATGTTCGCGAAGGTGACGGGCACGCCGAGCTCACGCTCCCGCGCTGCGACGACTGCGAACGAGCCGATCGACATCGCCGCATAGGGAATGAGGTAGTAGAGAAGCGCCCGAGCGCCGAGGCTCGAGCTCGAGGCGACGGCGATCAGCATGAAGCCGGCGTGCGAGATGGACGAGTAGGCGAGCATGCGCTTTACGCCCTTCTGCACGAGCGCGGCGAGATTTCCGATCACGAGCGAGAAGACGGCGATCACGGCCAGCGCACGCGTCCAGACGTACGCGTCGCCCGGGAACGCCGTGACGAGGATGCGCAGCATCACGACCAGCGCAACGGTCTTCGTGGCCGCCGCCATGAACGCCGTCAGCGGAGTCGGCGCGCCCTCGTAGACATCGGGCGTCCACATGTGAAACGGCGCTGCGGAGGCCTTGAAGGCGAGCCCGGCAATGATCATCGCGAGGCCGAAGAGGAGCAGCGCGTCGTGTTCGTGGCCGGCGGCCGCGATCCCCGGAAAGTCGATCGCACCGGTGGCGCCGTAGACGAGCGCAGACCCGAAGAGCAGCACGGCCGATCCGAACCCGCCGATGATCAGGTACTTGAGCGCCGCCTCGAGACCGCTCAGCCGGTCGCGGTCGATCGCGCAGAGGATGTAGAGGGAGATCGAGAACCACTCGAGGGCCAGAAACAGCGTCAGCAGGTTGTTTGCGCCGACGAAGAAGATCATTCCCGCTCCGGCGGCGGCAAGCAGCGCGTAGTACTCGCCGATGTGATCCTCGCGCCAGCGCTCTCGATACGACACGACGGTCGCGAGGATCCCTGAGCCGGCGACGATGATCGCGGTCAGCTCTGCAAGCCGGTCGCGACGGAAGGCGTCGACGACCACGCCGTGGCCGTGGGCCGACTTCACATAGAGCGCCACCGCGAAGCCGAGTGCGGTCGCGTACCCGAGCCCGCAGAGCGTCGCGGTCACGGCCTTGCGCGAGCGGGCGGGCGCCAGGACTGCGCAGAGCAGCGCGAGCCCGGTCGCCGCAAGCAGCGAGTTGACGGGCGCGAGCGCGAACCAGTCGATGTGCGGCGTCGGTATCATTTGAATCCCTGGGCGACATCGGCCTGCGGGCGATCGCCGCGGAACGAGTGCTGCGTGATCGCAGCCGGCCAGGCGGAAAGTGCGAGCAGGCAGGCGAGCATCGGTAGGACGACGCCGAGCTCGGCCGGACGGAGGTCGAGCGCGGCGTCGGAGACGGCCGGCCCGACGTCGCGATGGAGAATCGCGGAGACGAGCCGGAGCACGTACGCGGCCGCGAGCACGATCGCCACGGCGCCGACGACGGACCAGGCCCAGCCGTGCCTGAACACGCCGGCAAGGATGAGGAACTCACCCGCGAACGCCGAGGAGAGCGGGACCGCCAGCGCGATCACGCCCGTCGTCAGCAGCACGGTGGCGAGCGCCGGACGCCCGCGTGCCATCCCGCCGAGCCGTGAGAGCTCACCCGTGAGGGTTCGCCGCTCGACCATTCCGGCGAGCAGGAACAGGGTCGTCGAGACCAGTCCGTGATTGACCATCTGCAGCACCGAGCCGTCCAGTCCGAGGTCGTTGATCGAGAAGATGCCCATCGTGATCAGCCCCATCTGCGCGAGCGACGAGTACGCGATCACGCCGCGGATGTCCGGTGCCCGGAAGGCGAGCAGCGATCCGTAGATCAGCCCGATTGCGGCGAGGGCGAGGATGGGCGCGCGATAGTGCTGCGCCGGCTCCGGGAACTTCGTGATCGCGATGCGGAGAAAGCCATACGCCGCAGCCTTCGACACGACCCCCGAGAGGATCGCGGCCACCTCCGGCGACGACTCGCGATACGCGTCCGGGAGCCACCCGTGCAGGGGGAAGAGCGGGGCTTTGATCGCGAACGCGGCGACGAAGCCGAGGAAGACCCAGTTGCTCGAGCTCTGGCCGATCTTCACGAGGTCGAACGTGTTCTGCGACAGCCCGTAGACGACGATCGAGGCAAGCATCAGCAACGACCCCGCCATCGTGAAGAGGACGAACTTCAGAGTGGCGCCCAGCCGTCCAGGCCCGCCCCAGACACCGACGAGGACGTAGAGCGGGATCATCATCGCCTCGAAGAAGGCGTAGAAGAGCAGCAGGTCCTGCGCGGTGAACACACCGACGACGGCTCCCGTCAAGAAAAGCATGAGTCCCAGGTACGCGCGGAGGCGGTCGCGGCCGGCCCAGAAGCCGTAGGCGATCGCGGCTGCCATCGCGATCACCGTCAACCCGGTCAGCCAGACGGAGAAGCCGTAGACGCCGACGTGGTACGAGACATGCAGGTCGCCGCCCTGGCCGAAGTCGTAGCGTGCGGCGAGCTGGATCCAGACGCCGACCTCCGCAAGTGCGGCGAGGAGCGCGAGCGCGCCGGCCGAGACGTCGTTGAGCGGCAGCACCCAGATGACGAGCGCGGCGGCGAGCGGGAGGACGATCAAGGCTGTCGTCATGAGGTCATCTGACCGCCACGAAGACGACTGCGAGCACGGCGACGCTCGAGGCGATCGCAAGTGCGTAAGTGCGCAGGAGACCTGTCTGGGCCCGTGCC
>VAXG01000105.1 GCA_005883355.1 Actinomycetota bacterium
GCAGCACCGCGTAGTAGGAGAAGCCGTCGCGCGACGACGCGATCTCGCTTGGCAGGCCGACGAAGTAGCGGCCCTTGCTGGAGTCTTCGCCGCGGGTCAGCTCCAGCCGGCGGAACTGGCCGCTCTGCCCCGGGCGCACGTAGATCGACCCGGAGCCGTCACAAGGCTCACCGTCGTCTCTCGGAGCGCAAACGATCGCATAGCGCAAGGTGACCGGCTCGCCCGGCCTGGTGAGGACGGGCGGAACGTGGGCGACGTCGATGGCCGGCACCGCAGGCGTGGGCCCGCTCGCAGCCGAGACCGAGGTCAGGGCGATTCCCCCGATGATTCCTGCGACGATCCCGGCCGCTCCCCCCGCGAGCGACCGGATGCCTGGTCGGCGCATGGGATTCCTCCTGGTCGGGATCGCCCCGACGGTACGCGGCCAACTACGACGGCTGGGTGACGTCTTTGCAACAGAAGTGCAAAATTCGCGTTAGCCCAGGCTCCCAAAGGGGGAATACGCCGCGAAATGGCTGTCGACGAACGCCTACAAGCTCTACTGGAGCAGGGAGAGGAGCTCGGGTGCCTCAACCTCTCCGCGGTCAGCGAGTTCCTCCAGGAGGCAGACCTCGACGACGACCAGACGACCGGCTTCTTCGAGCAGCTCGAGGAAAAGGGGATCGCGCTCACCGACGACTGCGCCCGGCCGGACGCGGTCGGCAGCACATACGTGAACGGCGACCTCGCCGTCGCCACCACCGATGCACTTCAGCTCTTCCTCAACGAGGCCGGTCGCTACAAGCTCCTGACCGCGGCCGAGGAAGTTGAGCTGGCGAAGCGCATCGAGGCCGGTGACAAAGAGGCGAAGGACCTCATGATCAACTCGAACCTCCGCCTCGTCGTCTCGATCGCGAAGAAGTACCAGGGCCACGGGATCTCGCTGCTCGACCTGATCCAGGAGGGGATCATCGGGCTCATCCGCGCGGTCGAGAAGTTCGAGTGGCGGCGCGGCTACAAGTTCTCGACGTACGCAACGTGGTGGATTCGGCAGGCCGTGCAGCGCGGCGTCGCGAACAAGTCAAGGACGATTCGCATTCCCGTTCACATCGTCGAGCGCGAGCAGAAGATCTCCCGTGCGGAGCGCGCGCTGATGACCACGCTCGGGCGCGACCCGACCGACGAGGAGATCGCGGAGAAGTCGAAGCTCTCGCTCAAGCACGTCAAGGAGGTGCGCGCGGCCGCTCGCGCGGTGACGAGCCTCGATAGGCCGGTTGGAGCCGAGGGGGACACCAACTTCGGCGACCTGATCGCCGGCGAGAGCGCCGAACCTTCCGAAGAGGTGCACGTGAGCCTCGCAGAAGACACGGTACGCAGCGCGGTCGAGACGCTGCCGGAACGCGAGCGCGACGTCGTCAAGCTCCGCTATGGGATGGACGGCGACCCCGATCCGAAGTCGCTCGAGGAAATCGGGCGACAACTGGGCCTGACCCGCGAGCGCGTGAGGCAGATCGAGGCGCGCGCCCTGCAGCGGCTGGCGGAGCGGCGCGAGGTCGCGGCGCTGGGCGGGACGGCCTAGTCCGGCAAACACCGCGGCAACAGTCACCCGAGCGGGCCTTGCAAAAGCGCGCGCTCTGGGTCTAACTGAGTCCGAGATGGCCCAGGCACCGCCGCCCACGGGGTCGCGGATTCAGCAGCTCGGCGATCGTCTGATCGTCCACTTCCGTCCACGGCGGTCGTGGGGAGCACTCACGTTCCTCGCCTTCTGGCTGACGTTCTGGACTGCCGGCGGGATCGCCGCATTCACACGGTTGCTGAATGCCGACTGGAACGAGCGCGTGTTCCTCATCGTGTGGCTCTGCTTCTGGGCGTTCGGCGAGTCCGCCGCGGCGGGAGTCATCGCGTGGCAGCTCTTCGGTGGCGAGTTGCTGCTGGTGACTCCGCAACAGATCGAGGTGCGCAAGCAGATCGGACGATTCGCGAAGACGAAGCTGTACGAAGTCCCGCTCGTGCGCGATCTCACGGCCGCACGCGCCCCGAGTGACGAAGACGAACGGCCACGCAAGGACTTTTGCATCCAGTTCGCGTACGACGGCGGGACAGTGCGTGTCGGGGAGGGGATGAGCGAACGGGAAGCCGAGCACATCGCGGCGACCCTGTCAGCGCGGATCCGTCCGCGCACCTGGTGGGGAGAAGAGAGCCAGGCCGAGCCCTACGACGATCCCTTCGAGGCGGCCGCTCCTGCAGCGCCACGACGATCACGGCGGCTCGGCATCCTGATGCAGATCGTGTTTCCGCTCATCGTGCTGGCGGCAATCGCAACCCTTCTCGTGGCGGGCCGTCGCGACTCCCATCAGAGGCCGGCCGCGCAACCACCGCCAGCCGACGCGTCCCCGCGCGGGCCGGTCTGGCCCCCGACGGAAGATCAATTCGCCAGCATGAGGGTTTTGGCATCGGCGACGACGTTCTCCTCGCTCATGTCTGCCAAGACCACGGTCTTGAGCCCGCCCGTCTGTAGGCCGCACCCGACCTGGTCTGAGTGGACCTGTACCGTCACCGCGCGGCCCACACTGCCTCCGTTTGCGGGGCGGACGCTGCGCTACAGGTGCTCGGCTGTCACCACGCCTCAGCCCGGCGGCGGGCCGGTCGGCCGGGGCGTTCTCTGCGGGCCGGACCCACCTCCGTCGCTCGGAGGCTGAAGAGTGGAGCCAGCCGGGATCGAACCGGCGACCTTCCGGATGCCATCCGGACGCTCTCCCAGCTGAGCTATGGCCCCGCGACGGCCAAGTGTAGCGGCGAATTCGAAGTCTTTCGCCCAGTTGAGGCCAGCCTTCTGATTGTTCCGCGCCGGAGCAAGACGAAGCTGGATTGCGCTCCGCTTGCCGAACGTTTCGAGCGGTAGGAAATAGCAGCGATCCAAGTCGGAGCAGTAGGCGGCGAACGCGTCGATCTCATCAGCTGAATAGAGCCTCCGCAGAAGGCCATCGCAGCTTCTTCGAGTGGAATAACACCGCACGACGATGACATCGCCATGTCGTGGGGCCCACTTGCATTGCACGCGCACGAGGCGCGAGCCGACCTCGAAGATCATGTCATAGCGACCTCCTTCCGCTACCGGCGTGTAAACGCTTATGCCGAGCTTGATCGCGGCATGAACAATCGCTGTCTCCGCCACCGCTCCCTTCTGATCACTAGTGAGCATGTTGTCGAAGCTAGCAACGACATCGGCTGGGCCGTGTCCTGTTTGGACACTTGCGGTGCGCGAACTTCGTACGCACGCTCGAACGCATGTCGATGCGTCCCGCACTCGTCGCGATTGCGTTGCTGCTGCTCGCGATCGCGATCGTCTCGCCGCACGGCTCCTCGTCGAAAAGCCCGTACCATGCCGACATCGCACGCACGCCCGGCGTGCTCAATCCCGATGTCACGCAGGCGAACATCGACTCCACCATCTGCGTGACCGGCTGGACCAAGACGATCCGTCCGCCGACCTCGTACACGAACGCGTTGAAACAGAAACAGATGCGTGAATACGGCGTCGGCGGCTTGGCCTCCGACTACCAGGAGGACCACCTGATCAGCCTCGAGCTCGGCGGGCATCCCACCGATCCGCGGAATCTCTGGCCCGAGCCCTACCCACGCGCGTCCGAGGTCGACTCGATCGAGAACGAGCTCAACGCCAAGGTCTGCGCGAAGGACCTCTCGCTGGACGGCGCACAGAGGAAGGAGTCCGAACTCAAACACACCGACGGGTAGGCGCCGCTAGGGTTCGGCCGCCTTGGGCCCATCCGCGAGCGGAGACGATCAGATCCACGCACGGAGCGTTCTCGTCCCCGGGCCTGCGCTCCCGCTCATCGGGCTCACCGCGCTGCTCGGCGCACGCCTCGTGCCCGACGTTGCCGGGAAGCCGCTGCACGAAGACGAGGCCGTCGCCGGGTTGATCTCGGTCCGACCGCTGGGGGACCTGTTGCACACCGTCGTCCTCGATCGCGGCGGAGCGCCGCTGCACTTCGTCCTCGCCCACTTTGCACTGGCGATCGACACAACTCCCGCAACGCTGCGCTGGGTCTCGGTCGTGTTTGCCCTCGCTACGGTTCCGCTCTGCTACGACCTGGCGCGACGCATCGCGGGACGACCTGCAGGGCTGACCGCGGCTGCGCTCGCAGCGATGTCGCAGCTCCTGCTGATCTACGGGACGTTCGGGCGGATGTACTCGCTCTTTGCGTTCGCGAGTGCCCTTGCGGCCGATCTGTTCATGCGCGCACTCGAACGGCCCCAGCGACGTCCGGCGCTCGCCGCCGCAGTAGCGGCACTGCTCCCGCTCACCGTGCATCCATTCGGCGCATTCGTGTTCGCCGCCGAGGCAGCCGTCGCGCTCTTTCTGTGGCGCGGCCGCGCGCTCCGCGCGGCGCTACCCGTGCTCGCGGTGGCGCTCCTCTCCGTACCACTCCTCCTCGCCGACCTCCGCCTCTCCGAGAGGTACGGCCCAACGGTGGCCCACAAGCTCGACAGCGGTACTTCGTCCGGGCCCGCCACTCTGCAGGCGCTCGGCGGTGCGGCCGGGGGGCGCGGCGCCACGCTGGCGCTCTTCATCGCGCTCGCAGCAGTTGGGATGCTCACGCTCGCGCGCCGGCGGCCGGTGGTCGCGGCGTTTGCATTCTTGGCACTCGCGGTCCCCCCGCCTGCCCTGGCAATCGCGAGCGCGGCAGGTCTCTTCAGCGACCGACTCGGCCCCCGTCACCTCATCTTCATGCTGCCGCTCTGGATCGCACTCGTCGCGACCGGCGCGACCCGCCTCCTGGTGTTGCTGCCCTCGAGACCGCGGACCGCTGCGTTCGCCGCGATCGTCGTCGCCGCAGCACTCGCTCCGAGCGCCGTCTCCGAGCCGCGAACGATGCCGACAGGGGCGGAGAGAGCCGTCGCCGCACCTGCAGCGTGGCTGACGAAGGAGCTCGCGCCCCACGACGTGCTGTATCCGTACTCGCCCGTCTTTTTCGCCGCACTCCCTGCCGCGAAGGAAGCGCGCGCATACTCACGCGAACCGGTTGCGCTTTCCCGCGCCGCGAAACGCACCAGGGCAACGCACGCGGTCTTCATCTCGGTCCCGCTGCGCGCTCCGATCAACCGGGAAGCGTTGCGGCAAGCGGGCGTCCGGTTCCGGGCGTTTCCCTCGTGGCTCATCCTCGAGTCACGAGGCCCGTTCGCGAATGGAATTGCCGCGCTCGAATCGGCTGTCGCGCTCCTCCGGACCGTCATCCCGCTCGTCAACGAGACGGGCGCGCGCGCCTACCTCGAACAGATCCGCCACACAGCGTGTCTCGCGCTGCGGAGGCCGTGCTAGCCGGCTGCGACCTCGACGGGCGGCGCATCGCCCCAGAGGTCTTCGAGCCGGTAATACGCACGTGCGTCGGGCGTGAAGATGTGAAGCACGACGTCCAGATAGTCGGCGACGATCCAGGAGGCCTCGCGCTGGCCGTCGACCGAGCTCGGCAGGATTCGCACGTCGTGCTTCATCCCGCTGTGCACCTCGTCGTAGATGGCGGCAGTCTGACGGGGGTTCTGTCCCGTGCAGACGACGAAATAGTCCGTGTAAGAGCAGGCTGGCCGCATGTCGAGGATGACCACGTCCTGGGCCAGCTTGTCCTGGGCCAGGCTGGCGATGCGGCGGGCTTGTTCGAGAGACGTCAGTGTGGCTTCAGCTCCGGTTACGACGACACGCGAAGTCTAGCTCCCGTCCTAGCCGTCTTGGTAGAGCCCGAGCGACTCGATCAAGTCGGCGACCACCGGGGGCACGAGCCCGTCGATCGACTCGCCGCGGCCAACACGGTTCCGGATCTCTCGCGAGGAGATCGAAACGGGCTCGATCTCGAAGAGCTCGACTCGGTCCGGCCGGGACAGTTGTTGCAAGACGGGATCCAGGCGCTCGAGCGGAAATCCGGGTCGGGTCGCCACGGCGATTCGCGCGAGGGCAAGCACGGCTTCCGGATCCTTCCACGTAAGGAAGTCCGCGAACTGATCCGCGCCGAGCAGAAACAACGGTTCGCGCCAGTGCCGCGCGCGGAGCATGTCCACGGTCCGCTCGTACGGATCGGGCTCGACCCGATAGTCGGGAAAGGCGGCCCGCGCGAGCTTCAGCCGCGTGTCGGCGTCGAGGCCCGCCCGCTTGTGTCCCGGACGCTCGGCCACGAGCACGACTAGGTCGTCGAGGTAGAAGTGGTCCCGGGCGCCGCGCGCGAGCGCCAGGTGTCCGTTGTGCGGCGGGTTGAACGTGCCGCCGAGCAGACCCGTCACTGAACTTCCAGGAACTCGCCGTCGACCTCGATCTCGTCGCCCTTCCGCGCGCCGGCGGCCTCGAGCGCGGCCGCCAGCTCCTCCTCGTCTGCCGGCACCTCGCCGGAGATCCGGAAGCCGCGATCCGTACGCAGGACCCTGAAGCGGCGGCCGCCCGGCCGGGGCCGGTAGACGAGGAAGTCGACGAGGCCGTCGTCGGCCTGGGCAGCAGGAGCCTGCGACGGGCAGAGCTCGAACAACGCACGACGCAGTTCCTCGATACCCGCGCCGGTGGCGCAGGAGACGTGGAAGACCCGCACGATGCGCTCGTCTTCCACGTCGAAAGCGGGCGTGTCCGAACGGAGGTCGATCTTGTTCAGGACGATCGCCTGCGGGCGAGTCTCGAGCCCTGCCCCGTACGCCGCCAGCTCGCGATCGATGATCGCGAAACGCTCGTCGGCGTCGTCTTCGGACGAATCGATCACGTGCAACAGCAAATTTGCACGCTCCAGATGAGCGAGGAACTCGTGTCCGAGGCCGACGCCCTCGCTCGCGCCCTCGATCAGCCCGGGCACGTCGGCCACCGTTAGTTGCCGGGACGCATCCGGCGCGTCCACCGTGCCGAGGACGGGTGCGAGCGTCGTGAAGGGATACTCCGCGACCTTCGGCTTCGCGTTCGAGACCCTCGTGAGCAGCGAGGACTTGCCGGCATTGGGAAGCCCGACGAGCGCCGCGTCGGCGAGCAGCTTCAGCCGAAGATCGAGCGTCGCTTCCTCACCGGGAAGACCGGTCTCCGCAAAGCGTGGCGTGCGCCGCGTCGGCGTGGCGAAGCGTTTGTTGCCGCGACCCGCGATCCCACCGCGTGCCGCGACCATCCGCGCTCCCGGCGCTGCGAGGTCGGCGATGACCTGCTCCTGCCCGTCGAGCACCTGGGTCCCGACGGGGACGCGAAGCTCGAGCGACTCGCCGGTCGCCCCGTGCTTTAGCGCGCCGCGGCCCGGCTCGCCGCGGCCCGCTTTGTAACGCCGCTTCACGCGGAACGCGGACAGATCGCGCAGGTCCGGATCGGCGACTAACACAACGTCTCCGCCGGGCCCGCCGTCGCCGCCGTCAGGACCGCCCTTGGGGACGTGCTTCTCACGCCGGAAGTGCAGGCTTCCGTCGCCGCCGCGCCCGGCCTGGACGTCGATTCGAGCTCGATCGTGGAACACGCACCAACGCTAGCGGCCCGCGACGCGGCTCACGAGCCACGTGACCGCCGAGCGCTACTCGCTCACTTCGATGAAGCGGCGCTCGCCGCTCTGGCGAAACGCGACCGTGCCCGGTCGAGTTGCGAAGATCGTGTCGTCGCGCCCGATGCCCGTACCTGCACCGGGGCGGAACTTCGTCCCGCGCTGACGTACAAGGATCATCCCGGCCTTGACCTCCTGGCCGGAGAAGATCTTCACGCCGAGCATCTTCGGGTTCGAGTCGCGCCCGTTTCGTGACGAGCCGAGTCCCTTCTTGTGAGCCATTAGTTCTTCTCCTGCTTCGCTGCGAGCGCGGACTCGAGTGCTGCGAGCGCGCCCTTTCGATTGGCGTTCTTCTTCTCGAATTTCAAGGCGGCTTCGAGCTGCTCGACCTTCCACCGCTTGGACTTCTCCGCGATGTCCGCCACGGTCAAGTCCTCGTAGCCGCGCGGCGGCTGGGCCGGGACCGGTGCCGGTTCAGCAGTCGTCTCGACAGGCGCTTTCGACTCTGCCTTCGGCTTTGCCGCCGGTCGTTCCTTCTCGGCGGCCGGAGCGGCGGCCGTCTCACGCTTGGCCGCTGCGCCGCCGATCGACTGGATCTCGATCTGCGACAGGTGCGCGCGGAAGCCGGTCTGCTTCCTGTAACCGGTCTTCGCGCGGCGCTTGCCGATCCGGATCTTGTCGCCGAGGACGTGGCCGACCACCTTCGCCGTCACCTGCGTTCGGGGCGACAGCGTCCCGTCGCCGTCCCCGCCGAGGAAGAGGACGTCGGGGTTGAACGTCTTCCCCTCGTCGGTCTTCAGCCGGTCGACGAGCAGCTTCTCGCCTTCGCGGACGCGGTACTGCTTCCCGCCGACCGAGATGATCGCGTATGAGCTCTTGGTGGCAGCCATGGGCGTGAAAATGCGGGCTTTCAGCCCGCCGAGCGCGAAAGTGTAGCGAAGGCTAGCTGGCGGCTAGCTGCCGGGAAGATCGTCGTCCCACTTGGACATGGGCACGTACTCCCAGTCCGAGGGCTTCCCGTCTCCGGAGTCAGAAGGCTTGTCGGCCTCGGGCTCCGCGGGCGTCTCGGCCTGCGGAGCAGCAGCCTCCCGGGCGCGGTCGATCCCGGTGCCGACGGCGGCCGCGGTCTTCTTCTTCCGTCCACGCCCGCCCCTCGTTCCCCTGCGCGTCTTCTTCTTGGGCTTGGGCGCCTCCGCCCCGTCCCCGGCAGGTTGCTCTGGGGATTCGTCGTGCTCGCCCAGGTCTGGATCCGGAACGTGGATCCTGGCGCCGGCGGGCGCGCCGCCGCCGGACGGCTCTCCGATGCCGTTCCCTGCCGCGGGGGCAGCGGCGGCAGTTTTCTTCTTTCGACCCCGCCCGCCGCGTGAGCCGCGTCGTGTCTTCTTCCTCGGAGCCGCCGCCTCCGCTCCGTTGACGGCGGTCAGGATCTCGTCGTCAGGCTCGTCCGCTTCACGGGTGTCGGCGTCGGTCTGATCATCGGCTTCGGCCTCGTCTTCCTCTTCTTCGGCCTCTTCCGCCTCCGGGTCGTCGAGCTCAGCCGTTTTGACAGTGGCCGCCGTGCCCGAGGTTCGCCGCGTCGGCTTCTCCGCCTCGCTCTCGGCGGTGATCGGCGCATCGACCGGCGCCGCTCCGCTGACCAGCGTTGCGTAGGCAGCGTCGTCGAGCACGCGCTCGACCTCTACGTCGACCTTCTTGCCGACCTGCTTCGCTGCATTGGCGACGCAGACATCAAGCCCGTCGAGCTTTCCGACACCGGCCTCGGCGTCGTGCAGCCCGACCTCGACGAGCTTCACTTCGATCTTGGCGCCTTCGGCGACCGGCGCAGCCGGCGCAAGCTCCTCTCGCTTCCCCTCCGCAAGGACGAGGAAGTGATCGAGATGCGTGTCAGCTTTCCCCTGGAGGTAGAACCGGCGCCGCGTCTGCTTCTCCAGCTCCTGCAGTCGGGAGGCGCCCGGCCCGATCAGACTGGACGCGACCTTCGCCGCGAGCTCGACACGGTAGGCCTGGCTGCGCGACCCCGCGGCGAGCGCGCGCAGGCGCCGCTCGATCTCGACCGCGGCTGAGGTTTCCGACAGGACGATGCCGTCGCCGCCGCAGGTCGGGCATTTCTTGGTCATGATCTCGCGTGGACCGTCGGTGACGTTCTGGCGCGTCATCTCGACGAGGCCGAGCGGCGAGATCTCCACCACGTAGGTCTTCGTCCGGTCGCGCTCGAGCTCCGTGCGCAGCGCGCCTTCGACGGTGGCGCGGTTCTTTGGATTCGCCATGTCGATGAAGTCGATGACGATGATGCCGCCGATGTCGCGCAGCCTCAGCTGCCGGACGACCTCCTTCACCGCCTCGAGGTTGTTCTTGGTGATGGTGTCCTCGAGCCGGGCGCCCGACGACTTCGAGCGGGAGCCGACGAAACGGCCCGTGTTGACGTCGATGACGGTGAACGCCTCGGCATAGTCGAAGATGAGGTAGCCGCCCGAAGGCAGATCCACTCTGCGGCTGAGCGTCGACTTGATCTCCGCGTCGACTCCGTAGGCCTCCATCAGCGGCGGCTTGTCCTTGTAGCGGACGACGCGCTCGACCATGTGCGGCGATGTCTTCTTCAGATAGCCGACGATCCGCTTGTACGCGCGATCCTCGTCGACGAGCGCGCGTTCGAAGTTCTCGGTGAAGAGGTCGCGAGTGACGCGAAGCGGCAGCTCGGCCTCCTGGTAGAGCAGGGTCGGCGGCGTCGATTTCTTCGCTCGGGCGTCGATCGACTTCCACAGCTTCTGCAAGAAGACGAGGTCGCGCTCGATGTCGTCGGCTGAAGCACCCTCCGCAGCGGTGCGCACGATCACGCCCCCGCCTTTGAGGTCGAGGGCCTTGAGCACGTCCTTGAGGCGGGCGCGTTCCTCGTCGTCGAGTCGCCGTGAGACGCCGAAGCCGTCGCCGTTCGGCTGGTAGACGACGAACCGGCCCGGGAGCGAGATCTCGGTCGTGAGCCGGGCGCCCTTCGTCTTCATCGGGTCCTTGACGGCCTGCACCATGATCGTCTGACCGCGGCTGATCAGGTCCTGGATCTTCTTGCCGTGCCGCGCCTTGCCCTCGAGCTCGGGGGTGACGATCTCGTCGACGTACAGGAAGCCGTTCTTCTCGAGACCGATCTCGATGAACGCGGCCTCCATTCCGGGTAGGACGTTGTCCACGGTCCCGAGGTAGATGTCGCCGGCGATCGAGCGGCGTTCGGGGCGCTCGAGGTAGACCTCCGCGACCCGATCGTCTTCGAGAACGGCAACTCGTTGCTCGCCGACGTCGACGGACACGAGCAGCTCGCGCTTCGCCTGCGGTAGCGGCGCACGGCGCGGAGGCTCGCGGCGGCGGCGCTGTTGCGGGCGCTCGCGCTCACGCCTTTGTCCGGCGTGCTTCCGGTCGGTCTTCGGCGCCGTTGTCGCCGTCTTGGCCTTCTGCTGAGGGGCTTCGGGCTTGGCTGCGGACGTCGCGGTCTTCTTCGAACGGCCGCGCCCGCCGCGGCTACCGCGACGACGTCTCGGCCTGGTGCTGCTCGATTGTCCCGCCTCTTCGGCGGGCTCGGTGCTTAGAGGTTCAGGTGCTTCTGGAGCGGCAGCCTCGCTGGGCGCCTTCTCCTCGGACTTTCTGGATCGAAACCAGCGCAAGAAAAATCTCCTTCGTGCGCGCGCGCTGCAGCAACGCCGCCTAGAACGGCGGCGCGGAGCGTGCGCGGCAGGTTGTGGGCGATGGAAAACATCTGCTCAAAGGGTACCAACCGGTCTCCCCGGAGCCGCGGAGCCTTTTCTCCCTTGAAAACAAAGTGACTGCGCCGCCGCTGCGGACTCGCCCGCAGCGGCTACCTCGGTCCGGCTCGAGACGCCGTCCGGCCTGGGACCTAGGGTTTCGCGAAATGGGCGCGCGCCGAGAAATCATCATGGCTCGCGCGAAGCGCGAGGCGGATTTCTCGGCGTAGAGGGGTGGACTTCGAGTGACCGGACAACGCGAAGCGCACGAGCTGCTGTTGATCGAAGAAGCGGACGCCTGGTTCGAGTATCTGGAGGCGACTCGAGGCCAGACCGTCCTGCGCTACAAGGAAGTCGAGCCGTGGGCGTGGGCGCGCCTCTCTCAGCGGCTGCGCGCCATCAGGACGCGCCGCGCGAAGCTGAAGCCCGCCGCCGAAGCCGCCTGACCTTCGACCGCTAACGGCGCGCCCGGGCGCGCACGTGGATCGATAGCAGGATTCCGATCGCGATCAGGTTCGCGATCATCGAGGAGCCGCCGACGCTCACGAACGGGAGCGGGATGCCCGTGATCGGGGCGATGCCCATCGTCATGCCGACGTTCACGAAGATCTGGAAGAGCAAGGCGAAGACGAGCCCGCCCGCGACGATCGCCGAGAAGGGGTCTCGTGCAAGCGTCACGATGCGTAAGCCGCGCCAGACGACGAGCAGGTAGAGCATCAGGAGCAGCGAAGCGCCGACGAATCCCCGCTCCTCCGCGAGCGAGGCGAAGACGAAGTCGGTGTGGTGCTCGGGCAGGAAGTTCAGCGTTGTCTGCGTCGCGTTGTCGACGCCTCGGCCGCGCAACTGCCCGGCACCGATGGCGTTCTTGGACTGGGTGATGTTGTACGTCGTCCCGCCCGGGTCCTGGTCGGGATTGAGGAAGCTCGTAAGGCGCTTCTGCTGGTAGTCCTTGAGGATCGGGACGCCGGCCGCCGGGAGCGCACCGAGCACGAGGACCGTAAGCGCCACCGCGCCGGCTGCCAGTGCCGCGATGTGCGTCCACGGCGTCCCGGCGACGAAGAGCACGGCTCCGACCGCCGCGCAGTACACGAGGGCCGAGCCGAAGTCGGGCTGGAGGAAAACGAGGAAGATCGGGATCGACGCGAGCCCGATCGCGGTGAGCGTGGTGCGAACCTCGTGCAGCCGCCTCGAGCGCTCCGCCAGGAAGCCCGCGAGCGCGAGTACGAACAGGACCTTGCCGAACTCGGAAGGCTGGAAGCGGAAGAAGCCGAGATCGAGCCAACGCTTGGAACCGCGAATCGGGCCAGCGAGGAGCACGATTGCGATCAGGAACGAGGTGCCGCCGAAGATCACGCGCCAACGCGTCCGGTAGAGATCCGGATCGATGAGCGTCGCGATGAGCAGACCAAGCACCCCGATCACGACGTAGACCGACTGGCGCGTGAGGTAGTAGCCCTGGTTGCCCGGAACGTCATGGTGCGTGATGCCTGCGATCGCCCAGAGCCCGTAGCCGACGAGGGCCGCGACGCTACCGAGCAGGATCCAGTCGAGGCGCCGGACGAAGGACGCGACCTCGGCCGCCTCGCGCCGGCGGGCGCGGGCTGCTGCACGGGAGTTGGAGACGTAGTCGACCACTAATCGCTGTGGATCGGGCCGGTTTGGGTCGCCTGCTTGCGGAAGAACGCCTCGAAGACCTTGAGCGCGGCCGGCGCTGCTGCGTCGCCGCCGTGGCCGCCGTTCTCGATCAGAGCGCAGACGACGAGGTCGGGCGAGTCCGAGGGCCCGTAGCCGCACCACCAGGACTGGTTGAACGTTCGAAAGATGCCGTCGCCCGGATCGATCTTCTTCTCCGCGGTGCCGGTCTTGCCGGAGATCGAGACCGGAAAGCTGCCGAAGATCGAAGTAGACGTGCCAAGGGTGGCGTGCGTGGCCTGGAACAACCCCTCACGAACGACCGCGAGCGCCTGTGCGTCGACGTTGGTGGGCTCGGGCGCCGGGGGTGGCGAAGTGGGCACGGCCCGGCCGGGGCTGTGCTTCGAGGAGGGCTGCTCGACGTCGAGCAGGATGTGCGGCGTGACGAGCTTGCCGCCGTTCGCGACCACTGCATAGAACCGCGCCATCTGCATCGGCGTCACGAGCAGGTCCTTCTGCCCGATCGCGAGCTGGATCGAGTCGCCCGGCTTCCAGAGGCTGTCGATCCGCCACTGCGTGGGGTCGGTCTTCTTCGTGTACGTCTTCTTGCGCCAGTCGGGCGTAGGCAGCAAGCCACTGCGCTCGGAGCCCAGATCGATTCCGGTTTTCTGGCCGAAACCGAATCGGCTCGCCCAAGCCTGGAGTCGCGGTCCGCGGTTGGACGGCATCCCGTAGAAGCGATAACCGACCTGGTAGAAGTAGGTGTCGCACGATCTCGCGAGCGCCGTCGTCAGGGTCATCTGCTCGTTCACGTTCGGATCCCAGTTCTTGAAGGTCGTGCCGTTCTTTTCGTAGGACCCGGTGCAGGCGAGGGGCTCGAAGGGCTGCAGGATGTGCTCCTGCATCGCCGCGATCGCCGTGACGGGCTTGAACGTCGAGCCCGGCGGATACGCGGCGTTGATCCCACGGTCGAGCGCCGGGTAGTTCATCGCCGCCGCCGTGCGCGTCGTCAGACCGGCTGCGTCGAGCGCGCGCTGCCGCACGCGACCGACGTAGAGCGAGGGCGGATACGTCGGGTACGACGCGAGTGCGCGAATCGCGCCGTCGTGAGGGTCGAGTGCGACGATCGCGCCGCCGTTCGAGTTCCAGCAGCCGTAGCACCCCGAGTTACGGGCCCGGTCGATGCCGTAGCGCAAGGCGTCCTCGGCTGCCTTCTGCAACTTGATGTCGATGGTGAGGCGCACCGCGTTGCCGGGATGCGCCGGAACCCTCGGCACGACCAGGCTGATCGGCCTGCCGAGCGAGTCCACGCGCAACTGCGAGAGCCCGGCGGTTCCACGCAGGTACCGGTCGTACTGCGATTCGACCCCGGTCTGTCCGATGGTGTCGCCGCCCCTGTATCCCTGCCCGCTGAGGGCTGCGACCTGCTCCTTCGAGATCTCGCTGACATAGCCGAGCACGTGGGCCGCAAGCTCCCGATGCGGGTAGTAGCGCAGGTACGCGGGCACGATCTGGACGCCGTGGAAGTCCTCGGCCCTCTCCTCCAGATAGAAGACCTGCGCCCGGGTCGCGCTGTCCTTGATCCGGATCGGCGTCAGCGGATCGTGGCGATGTCGCCTGATCGCTGCGCCGATCTGGTTCGCCGAGAGCCCGAGGACTCGCGCAAGTGCACGGATCTCCCGCAGACGCACGCCGCGCCGCTTCGGAAGATCGGAAGACCAGATCTGAACGGCGCGACCCGGCACGTTGGTGACGAGCACGTCCCCGTTGCGGTCCAGGATCGGCCCGCGCGGAGCCTGCACCCTGATGTCCCGGCGCTGATTGTTCTGCGCCGCGCGCAAGAGCTGCGCACCGTTCAGCACCTGGAGGGACCAGAGACGCAGGAAGAGCGTCGCGAAGATCGCGAGTGCCAGCATCCCGAGGATGCCGACGCGCAGCGCGAGCTGCGGCGTGAGCCGGTACGGCTCCGCGACCCGCGGGTCAGGCGGCAGGAAGCGGCGGGAGAGGTTGCGCTTAGCCAAGGAGGCGTACCTCTCGTGTTACCCATTCACGGGGCCGCAACAGCCGGCGCGTGAGCGCGTAGATCGGAACCGTCAGGATCAGATTGAGCAAAACCGTCGGGGCGAGCGCGGCGAAGATGTGCCGGGCAGGCGCCGGCTCGCCGAGCATGTAACGCAGCACGAGCGCGGAGATCTGGTAGAGGACGGTGATGACTGCGATCGAGAGCAGCGGTGCGTGCGCACGGTCGCGTCCCGTCGTCTCGCCGTAACGGCCTGTCCAGTAGCCCGCGAGCGTCAGCAGCAGCGCAGTGAATCCGAGCGTGCCGAAGACACCGGTGTCGGCAAGGAGGCCGACGCAGAATCCGGCCACGGCGCCGAAGACGGCGCCGCGGAGGAGCGAGACGGAGACGAGCGTGACGAGCACGAGGTTCGGATGACCGCCGAGGATGTCGACGTTCGCCATCACCGACAGCTGAACGACCACGACGAAGAAGAGGAGACCCGCGGCTTTCGCAATGTCGGCAGGCATCACGGCCCCTTCGGAGTCCGCTTGTTGGTGATCAACGCCGTCACCGCATCGAGCGCCGAGAAGTCGACGTAGGGGTCGATCTGGATCTGCTTGTAGAGCGCGGTGTCGCTCTGGCCGACGTGCGTGACGACGCCGATCGGAATGCCTCCCGGGAAGAGGGACGGGTATTGCTTCGACTGTGTGCCGGCGGTGACGATGACGTCGCCTTCCTTCACGTTCGCCTCCTTGCGCACGAAATCGAGCACGAGGGAGCCCTGGCCCTGACCGTGGCGGACGAGTCCATTGGCGCTGGTCGTCTGGTCGAGTGCCGGAACGGCGCTGTTCTCGTCGGTCAGCAGCGTCACCTGTGCCGCGCTTCCGGTGACGTCCGTCACGCGACCCACCAAGCCGTAGTTCGTGACGATCGGCGTGTCCTGCTTGATGCCGGAATCGGAGCCTGCCGCGATCACGACCTGCTGTACGAACTCGCTTGCCCACGAGATGATCCGCGTGTTCACCGGCGTGTAGTCGACCGGGAAGCGCGGGCTGTCGATGAACTTGAGCTGGCTGCGCAGAACGCGGTTCTGCTCGAGTGCGGACTGGCCGAGCAGCTCCTTCTGGCGCAAATCGTTCACCTGTTGCTTCAGGCGCGAGTTCTCGCGCTTCACGTGCACGAGGCTCGCGAAGTAGCCGTAGCCGTCCCTGAACGGGCGGGCGACCCGCTCGGCGGCCACCTCGAATGGGCGGAGCACGGTCGCCCCGGCGCCCTCCACGCGGTGGACGGCGCCTCCCGATCCCGCGCGGAAGGAGATCGTGATCAGCACGAGCGAGAGCAGGACGAGGACGCCGACAACGGCTCGGCGCCTGAGCGTCGAGCGGCTGCGGGAGGGAAACGGCTGGGGTCTCGGTCTCGGTACGGACGAGCCCAGGACCGCGCTGACGCGGTTGCGAGGCACGAGAGCGACCTAGGTTAGCTGGGAATGCGGCGAGGGTCCTCGGACTTGCGGATGTGTGCCGGACGGACGGCCGGGCGAAGCCCGTCCGTCCTCTAACGGCGCCGCCAAGTCGGCACCTTCGTAGGTTAGCTCGCTCTACCGGCGGTGGTTGTTCCGGCGGGCCTTGGAGCTCCTGTGGATCGCCTCGAATTCCTCGAGGCTGCGCCCCGATCCCACTGCCACGCACGTGAGAGGGCTCTCGGCCAGGTGGACCGGCATCTGCGTCTCGTGGCGGAGCCGCTCGTCGAAATTCGTCAACAGGGCGCCGCCCCCGGCGAGGACGATCCCCCGGTCCATGATGTCCGCGGCCAACTCCGGCGGGGTCTTGTCCAGCGTGGACTTGATCGCCTCGATGATCTGCTGCACCGGCTCGTCGAGGGCACGCCTGACCTCCTCGGAGCTGAGGACGACCGTCTTCGGCAGCCCGGTGAGCATGTCGCGGCCACGGACCTCCGCCTGCAGCTCCTCACGCATGTCGTAGGCGGAGCCGATCTCGAGCTTGATCTCCTCGGCGGTCTGCTGCCCGATCAGCAGCTTGTACTCGCGCTTGATGTGATTGATGATCGCCTCGTCCATCTCGTCGCCGCCGACGCGCAGCGACTGCGAGACGACGATGCCGCCAAGCGAGATGACCGCGACCTCGGTGGTGCCGCCGCCGACGTCGACGATCATGTTGCCCGTCGGCTCGGCGACGGGAAGGCCGGCGCCGATCGCAGCCGCCATCGGCTCTTCGATCAGGTACGCCTGACGTGCGCCCGCGCTGAGCGTTGCTTCTTCGACCGCGCGTTTCTCGACACCCGTCACGCCTGAGGGGACGCACACGACGACACGCGGATGCGCGAAGCGATGCTGGTGCACCTTCTGGATGAAGTGCCGGAGCATCTGCTCGGTGACGTCGAAGTCGGCGATCACGCCGTCCTTGAGCGGGCGAATCGCGGAGATCGTCCCCGGCGTGCGTCCGAGCATGCGCTTCGCCTCGACGCCCACGGCGTGCACCTCGCCGGTTCGCTGGTCGATTGCGACGACGGAGGGCTCCGAGAGCACGATCCCGCGCCCGCGGACGTACACGAGCGTGTTCGCGGTGCCCAGGTCCACGGCCATGTCGCGGCCGCCGAAGCCACCCAGATTGTCGAAGAGGCCCATCGGACGACCGAGTCTAGATCAACGGGCTCAGCCGAAACCGTAGACCCCGGAAAAGCGCTCGGCGAGCAGTCGGACGAGCAGAGCGGCAGGGAGCCCGACGACGTTCAGATAGTCGCCCTCGATCGAGTGGACCAAAGCCGCGCCGCGACCCTGGATCGCGTAGCCCCCGGCGCGCCCTTCCCACTCGCCGGTGGCGACGTAGGAGCCGAGCTCGCGCGGAGCCAGCTCGCGGAACGCCACCCGGGTCGCCTCGTACTCGATGTCTTCCCACCCCGGCGTGAGCAGGCAAAGCCCCGAGACGACGACGTGCGTCTTACCGCTCAGCTCCTCGAGCATCTCCTCCGCATCCGAGGCGTTCGCCGGCTTGCCGAAGATCCGGCCCTCCAGCACGACGGCGGTGTCGACACCGACGACCGGCCGGTCTTCGGCGATGTCGGCAACGGACCGAGCTTTCCCGCGCGCATGCTCGCGCACGATCGACAGCGGATCTGCGCCGGTTGACGTCTCCTCGTCGTACGTCGGCGCGACGACCTCGAACGGGATGTGCAGCTGCTCGAGGATCACTCTGCGCTGCGGCGACGTCGACGCGAGCAGCAACGGTGGCGACGGCGGTGCGTCAGCCACGCTTCGGATTTGCGGGGCCGCGGTTCGGTGTCGAAGCGACGTCAGCCCGTGCGGAGGACGGCCGACCAGGCGAAGCCCGGTCGGCCTCTAAGCGGCGTCGCCGAGTCGACGCCTTGCGTGCGACCCAGACTTCGTCGGCAGGCCACTTTCGCGCCCAGTCCGGCGTGACGTACTTGTAGTAGCTGTGCGTCTCGGCATCCGGCCGCGCGAAGAGCTCGACGAGGCGCTCGATTTCGAAGCCGTTCGCGCGCAGGAGATCGATCCAGTCGCCGTGACCAAGCTGGAACTCGACTTCGCCCGTGTCGGGCCACTCGACCTTGCGCAGCCCGAGTTGAGGTCGGACGAGCTGCTCGCCCACACCGTCCATGGTCATGCAGAGCGCGCAGACGATCGAATTGCAGAGGAAGATCAGGCGCCCGCCCGGTCGGAGCAGTCGCGCCGCCTCCGGAATCCAGCGATACGGGTCGGCCCAGAGCGAGGCTCCGTACTCGGAGTGGACCACGTCGAACGACGAATCCGGGAGCGGCACGTCCTCGCCGATGGCCTCGATCAGCGGAAACTCGATCCCGGTTTCCTCCTGCAGCCGCCGCGCGGTCGCAAGCTGCGCCGGAGTGGGATCGACGCCGACGACCCGGGCACCGCGGCGCGCCAGCCATGCGGAGAAGTAGGCGGTGCCGCAGCCGAGCTCGACGATGTCGAGGCCGCTGACGTCGCCGAGGAGGTTGAGCTCCGATTCGGGCGTCTCGAACACACCCCACGTGATCTCATCCTGCGCCCAGGCGCGGGCCGCGGAGGCGTCGGTGTATTCGGTGTTCGCGCGAGTCCAGTTCGCGACGTTCTGCTGAACGTACTCGGGCCGGTCAGACGAGCTCATCGTCCGAGAACCAGAGTGCGACCTCGCGCTCGGCGGATTCCGGAGAGTCGGAACCGTGGACGAGGTTGTCCGGCATGGAGCTCGCGAGGTCACCCCGGATCGATCCCGGTTCGGCATCGGCTGGGTTCGTTGCGCCGATCGTCTTGCGCAACGTCGCGATAGCGCCCTCCCCCTCGACGACGAGCGCGAGGCTCGGCCCGGAGGTGATGAACTCGACGAGCTCGCCGAAGAACCGCTTCTCACGATGCTCGGCATAGTGGGTCTCACCCAGCGTGCGGTCGACGTGGATCAACTTGCCGGCGCGCAGCGTGAGGCCACGGCGCTCGATGCGCGCAAGGATCTCGCCGGCGAGCTTCCGCTCGACCGCGTCAGGCTTGATCAGGATGAGTGAGCGCTCGACCGCCATGGGCGGACGAGTTTACTCGGCGCGTCGCCTGCGCCTGGGCGGTCTGACTTCGAAGGTCGGGAAGTCGACCGCCGACGGCTCGACCGGTGTCTCGCAGTACGGGCATACCTGCCAAAGCGCCTCGAGGGGCGCCTTGCAGTTGACGCAGGCCTGCTTCAGCTTCGTCGTGCAAACCGGACACACGAGGAACTCGTTCGAGACCTCGGCTCGGCACACCGGACAGTAGAGGTCGCGCCTCGAGAGCCGCTCCTCCATCGCCTTGATCTCGAGCTCCCGCTCGCGCACGTCCTCGAGGTACTCGGGCGGACGGAAGAGCATGTAGACGAGCGCGCCGATGTAGGGAATGACGAGGCCGATCGCGACCGCCGTGGCGATCAGGACCGGGTCCTCGATCCGGCGCTTGGCGTCCTTGTAGACCCAGTAGCCGACGGCGAGCCAGAACGCGATCAGGAAGAAGAAGAGCAGGTTGCGAATGACCTGCCACGTTCCCGAGTGGATGAAGTCGTGGATGCCGCTGAAGGTGCTGGCGATCACAGAAGGATTCTTCCTATTACGTAGCCGGCAAGAAACGCGAGTCCGACGATCGCCGCCAACACGAACGCCGCGAAGGCGAAGACGATCAGCCTGTCGCCAACGTTCGCCATCGTACGCTCTCATCCTTGGCCAGATCGGCCAGGAGGTAAAGGGACCCGGTGACGAGGACCGGCTCGCCGAGGGCACGGGCATGCCGTAGGGACTCGGCCGGGTCCTCGAGCGTCTCGACCTGAGCGAAGAACGGCGCCGCGCGCTCGGCCAGGTCCGCGGCCGAAAGGGCGCGCTCATTGCTCGAGGAGGTGGCCACGAGCCGGTCACCGAGAACGGAGAGGGCCGCGAGCATCCCATCGACGTCCTTGTCCGCGAGAATCGAGGCGACGACGACGTAGCGGGCGGTCGGCAACCGGGGCAGGAGATACCCGAGCCCGGCGAGATTGTGTGCGCCGTCCCAGATCTCGAGCGGGTCCTCGCCGAGCCGCTCGAGACGGCCCGGCAACTGGACGTCGACGTGCCCGTCGACCGGACGCCCGAGGAAAGCTTCAGCAGCCGCAAGGCCGAGCGCGAGGTTGCTGGGGCCGGCGATGACGACCTGTGCGGCTCCGTTCTCGCGCGCAAGGGCCTCCCACTCCGGCTCGCCCAGCACAACGGTGGCGCCCGGTTGCACGACCGCGAGCTTCTCCGCGGCGATCGCCTCACGGTTCGTGCCGAGCACCTCGGTGTGCTCCAGCGCGACGTTCGTCACCACCTGCACCGGCGAACGGAGGACGTTGGTCGCATCGTGGCGCCCGCCGAGCCCGGCCTCCACGGCCGCGACGTCGACGCCGGCGTCTGCGAACTCCGCAAGTGCGGCAGCTGTCAGCACCTCGAACTGCGTCGCGTTTAGACGCTCCGCGTCGGCGCGCACGCGCTCGATCGCCGCTTCGAAATCAGCCTCTTCGCCGCGCACGCGGATTCGCTCGCTCCAGCCGCGGACGTGGGGCGAGAGGTACGACCCGACAGACACCCCGGCCCCTGCGAGCAGCGCTTCGATCGTGCGAGTCACCGTCGACTTGCCGTTCGTCCCGACGACGTGAATCGATGGATACCGAAGCTGCGGATCGCCGAGATTTGCGAGGAGCGCCTTGATCCGCTCGAGCCCGAAGCCGTCCTTGGGCCACGGGCTCAGAGACTCGACATAGTCAACGGCTGATGGCATCGAGCTCCCGCCTATAGCGCGCGAGCTTCTCGCGCTCTGCCTCGACAACCTCGGCGGGGGCGTTCTGCGTGAAGCGATCGTTCGCGAGCATTCCCTCTGCGCGTGAGATCTCTTTCTGCAACCGCTCGATCTCTGCGGCTGCGTTGCCATCGCCCGAGCCCTCCGCGGGCTTCACGACGGCGTCGAAGATCCGCCGCTCCTCGCCTTCGAGCTTCGGCAACACACCGCTGCGCCGAAACATGACCGCCGCTTCCTGCACCTCGGTGAGTGCACCTGCCTCCGCCTCGTCGCCGGCCACGGGCCAGGGGGCCACGATCAAACGCGTCTGTCGCGCGGGAAGACTCGACCAGATCTCTTCGGTGACGTGAGGCAGCGCAGGGTGCAGGAGCTCGAGCAGCCGCTCCAGCGCCGCGACCGCGGTGGCGCGCGCATCCTCGTCTCCTTCGTAGAGGCGCCCCTTCACTGCCTCGGCGTACCAGTCGCAGAAGTCGTCGAACGTGACGTGATAAAGCTCGTCGACCACGTGAGAGAAGTCGAACTCGCCGAGCAGTCGCTCGACTTCGCGTTGCGTCTGCGCGAGCCGGGCGAGGATCCAGCGCTCCTCGACGGTGCGCGGACGTTCTTCAGGCGCAGCGCCCTCCGAAGCCTGGAGAATCAGGCGAGCCACGTTCCACAGCTTGTTCGCGAGCTTTCGTCCCTCCTCGATCGCGCCTTCCGAGAAGCGGACGTCTTGCGAGGATGCCATCTTCATCAGCCCATAGCGCGTGGCGTCCGCGCCGTAGGTCTCGATGGCCGCGAGCGGATTCATGCCCGTCCCGAGGCTCTTCGACATCCGCCCGCCGGTCGACGCATGCACGGTCGAATGGATGACGACGTCATGAAACGGAACGTCGCCCATCATCTCGAGCCCGCTGAAGATCATCCGGTTCTCCCAGAGTCGGATGATGTCCCGCGCAGTGGTGTTCAGATCGCCCGGGTAGAAGGTCCGCAGGTCCTCCGTGTCCTCCGGCCAGCCGAGCGTCGCAAAAGGCCAGAGCGCCGACGAGAACCACGTGTCGAGGACATCGGTCGACCGCGTTAGCTCGTGCGACCCGCACTCGACGCAGGCTTCGGGCTCTGTCTCTGCGACGGTGATGTGCCCGTCCGGGCACTCCCACACGGGCAGCTGATGACCCCACCAGATCTGGCGGGAGATGTTCCAGTCCGGCGCTTCCTCGAGGGACTGAATCGCGAAACGGTGCTGAGATTCCGGGTGATAACGGACGCGGCCGGAACGGAGCGCCTCGAGTGCCGGCTTTCGCAGCTCGTCCATCGAACACCACCACTGCAGAGAGATGCGTGGCTCGATGCGAGTCTTGCAGCGATCGCAGACCGCCACGGTGTGACGGAACGACTCGCGCTTCTCCAGTTGGCCGTGCTCCTTCAGCCACTCGAGGACGCGCGCGTCGGCATCGTCCTGTATCAAACCCGCCAGTTCGCCGGCTTCCTCGTTCATCCGTCCGTCCGGTCCGATCACCGTGATCTCGGGCAGACCGTGGTCGCGACCGATCTCGTAGTCGAGCGGGTCGTGGCCCGGCGTGACCTTGAGTGCGCCCGTGCCGAACTCACGCTCGACGCGTTCGTCGGCGATCACGGGCACCCGGCGGCCGACTACCGGAACGATCACCTCGCGGCCAACGAGGTGCCGATACCGCTCGTCCTCTGGGTGCACGGCCACTGCCACGTCGGCCAGGATCGTCGCCGGTCGCACCGTTGCGATCGTGATGTGACCGTCGCCGTCGGCGAGCTGGTAGCGCACGTAGGTCAGGGCATCGTCGACCTCCACGTGAGCGACCTCGAGGTCGGAGAGCGCGGTCTGGTGAAACGGGCACCAGTTGATGATCCGGTTCGCGCGGTAGATCCACCCCTTTCCATAGAGGTGGACGAAGAAGCGCATCACGGCACGGACGTACGCGTCGTCCATCGTGAACCGCTCGCGCCGGTAGTCCATCGACGCGCCGATGCGCCGGAACTGGAGCATGATCTTGCCGCCGTATTCGCGCAGCCACTCCCAGACACGCGCTTCGAAGGCCTCGCGGCCGAGATCCTGCCGGGTCTTCCCTTCCTCGGCGAGATGCTTCTCGACTGCATTCTGCGTCGAGATGCCGGCATGGTCGAAGCCGGGCTGGAAGAGGGTGTTGTACCCCTGCATGCGACGCATGCGGACGATCGTGTCGGCGAGGGACAGCTGCAGCGCGTGGCCCATGTGTAAGTCGCCCGTCACGTTTGGCGGGGGATGTGCGATCACGAAGCTCTCGCGCGACGGATCCGGGTCGGCGTTGTAGTGGCCCTCGATCTCCCAGGTGCGCTGCCAGCGCTCCTCGACGCCTTCGGGCTTGTAGAGAGATTCCATCTCGCGCGCGATCGTAGCCTCGCTTCCGAAGCGACTCAGGGGGCGGGTGAGGTCACGCTGCGACTATGGAGGGAGTCTATCGCCCGGCCGCGTAGCCCTGCATCCCGCGCGGATTCGCGGCAGCACGGAGTTGGCCGTCCGCTTTCTGGACGGCAGTTACGCGCCCGAGGGACCAGTCCGGCTGAATCGTGACCTCGTGGCCCCGCGCACGCAGATCGTCGATCACCGACCGAGGGAACCGCGCCTCGAGTTCGAGTGACCGCGGCACGAACGCGCGTGGGTAGAAGGAAGAGATCAGGTGGTCGGTGTGGAACTCGGGCGCGTCGATCGCCTCCTGCAGGTTCAGCCCGCGATCGACATGGCGCAAGAAGACGTGAAAGCCCCACTGCTCCTGCTGGTCGCCACCGGGGGTGCCCCAGGCGAGCCAAGGCGTCCCCTCGCGAAGCGCGAGGCCGGGCGACAGCGTCGTACGCGGACGCGCGCCCGGACGGAGCGACGACGGCAGACCTTGCTCGAGCCAGAACATCTGGGCCCGCGTTCCGAGCGGCCAGCCGAGGTCCGGGATCACCGGCGAGCCATAGAGCCAGCCACCGCTCGGGGTGGCGGAGATCATGTTCCCCCACCGGTCGACGACGTCGACATGGACGGTGTCGCCTCGCGCCGGCTCCCCCGCTCCTGCCATCTGCCCGGCCTCCACGAGAGTCGGGAGACGGCCCATGCCCGGCTCGTACGCGGATGACGCCTCGGCACCGATAAGGGCGCGCCGTTTGTCGTTGTATTCGCGAGACAGCAGCGTCTCGAGCGGAACGTCCACGTCACCGTAGAGCGCATCGCGGTCGGCAAACGCGAGCTTGGCGCACTCGATGACGACATGGACGAACTCGGCTTCGGAAAGCCCGCCGACGTCGAAGCCCTCGAGCAGCGCGAGCTGTTGCAGCGCAACCGGCCCGGAGCCCCATGGGCCCGTTTTGCAGATCGTCGTCTCGCCGTACTCGTACGAGGCAACCGGTTCGAACGTCGCGCGCCAGGCGGACAGATCGCCACGCGTGAGCAGACCTCCTTCCGCCTCGCAGAAACGATGAATCTCCTTGGCGACGAAGCCTTCGTAGAAGAGCTCCCGCGCGCGCTCGATCTCCCGATCGCGAGAGCCGCCGGCGGACTCCTCGACGATCCGCCTGTAGGTCGCCGCCAGGCCTGGATTCCGGAATTGCGTTCCGAGCTCGGGTACCGGCAGGTAGAGGCCGGCCGACGCAGGCCAACCCGCGATCAGCTCGGCTTGGCGCGCGATCGCAATGCGCATGCCTTCGACGACCGGGAAGCCGTGATCCGCGTAGTCGATCGCGAACGCGAGGACATCGGCGAGCGACCACGTACCGAATTCCTGCAGCAACAGGAGCCAGCCGCCGAAAGCACCGGGAACGCAGGCGGCAAGCACACCGGTGCCCGGAACCAGGTCGTAGCCCAGGTCGCGGAAGCGCTCGATCGTCGCCGCAGCGGGAGCGACTCCCTGGCCGCAGAGCGTCAGTGGCTCGCCTCGCTCGACCGCGTAGAAGAGCGCAGGGACTTCTCCACCCGGCCCGTTCAGGTGCGGCTCGACGACCTGCAGCGTGAAGCCGGCCGCAACGACCGCGTCGAACGCATTTCCGCCGCGCTCCAGAACCGACATGCCGGCAGCCGAAGCGAGCCAGTGCGTCGACGCGACCATGCCGAACGTTCCGCGTAGCTCCGGTCGCGTCGTGAACCCGCCCACGCGCGACATCCTAGGGGCGCCGCGCACGGCGCCCCACGGATGATCTAAGCCGACTTGATGTTCTGGTTCACGTGGAAGAAGTTGCCGGGGTCGTATTCGCCTTTGATCTGCGCGAGCCGGTCGTAGTTCGCGCCGTACGTCGTGCGGACCCGATCGTCGCCCTCCTCCATCATCATGTTCACGTAGCTGCCTCCCGCCGAATACGGATGGAGCGTCTCCCAGTACGACACGCACCAGCCCCTGAGGAGGTCGCGATTCGCGGGCTCCGGGTCGACGCCGACCATCACCTGTACCCAGCCGCCGTCCCGCTCCGTCCAGGCAGTCTCATCGCTCCCGACACGCGCGGCGGCGCCGTCGATCGGACACAGGTGCATCGTCGACTTCCAGGTCGGCAATGTCTCACCGAACTGCACGTGCGCCGCCACAGCCTCGTCCGGAATCTCAGTCACGACGTCCGCACGCCAGTACCACTGGTCACCGTGCGAATAGAGCTCGTCGAAGGCCGAGTTGAGGACTGACAGCGGCATCGGCTGGATCCCGTCGAGCACCGGCTGCAGCGCGCGGACCTCTGCCGAGGCGCGGTCTGCCTCCTCCGGCGCGCCGGCCCAGCACCACACGACGCCGCACATCTTCTGCAGGTGGAGCTCTTCGGGAAACGGCGGCCCGGGCGGCACGGTGAGAAACGCGAAGAAGCCGTTGAGCTCCTCGAGCGCGTTCGGAATGAAGTCCCGGTACCACGAGAGGATCTCCGCAGAACGCTCGATCGGAAATAGCGTCGGCCCCGCGATGACGGTCGAGAGGGGACTGAGTTTGAACGCGAAGCGCGTGACGACACCGAAGTTGCCGCCACCGCCACGCAGCGCCCAGAAGAGGTCCGGATGCTGCTTGTCACTCGCGGTGACGAAGCTGCCGTCCGCAAGGACGACGTCCGCCTCGACGAGGTTGTCGATCGACAGCCCGAGCTTGCGCGTCATGTGGCCCACGCCTCCGCCGAGCGTTAGCCCGCCGACGCCGGTTGTCGAAATGATCCCGAAAGGCGCGGCGAGCCCGAATGCCTGAGCCGCGTGGTCGACCTCTCCGAGCAGCGTTCCTCCGAGCACGTGCGCGATGCGGGCATTCGGATCGACGATGACGCCGCGCAGGGCGGAGAGGTCGATCACGAGCCCGTCGTCGACACTGCCGAGCCCGGGGCCGTTGTGCGCGCCACAGCGCACGCCACGTCGAGCCCGGCCTCGCGGGCGACATTGACTGCAGCGATCACATCCGCTGCGTCGACGCATTGGGCGATCAGACGCGGTCTCTCGTCGATCATCGCGTTGAAGAGCTTCCGGGCGCTGTCGTAATCGGGATCGAGCGACGCGATCATCCGGCCGCGGAAGGCTGCGCCGAGCGTCTCGGCGAGCTCGATGTCAACGGCAACAACTCCAGCCATGGCTACCTAGTTCTGTCCCGCCGCGACACTACTCCACTACTCCGGTTGCGGCTTCCTTTTTGGACGCCGAGACCCGGCCCGGTCTTTCATCCGGAGGCTCTAGTGTCACGCCGTGCGTTTCGGAATCTGCCTGGCGAACTTCGGCACCTACTCGGACCCGAAGGTCCCGGTGCAGCTCGCCCACGCCGCCGAAGCGAGCGCCTGGGATGGAGTCTTCATCTGGGACCACCTCGCGTTCGCCTGGGGGCCGCCGACGGCAGATCCCTGGACGGTGTTGGCGGCAATCGCCACGTCCACTAACCGCCTCCGGCTGGGCACCGCTGTGACGCCGGTCGCGCGGCGGCGCCCGCACGTATTGGCACATCAGGTTGCGACGCTGGACAATTTGAGCGGCGGCCGCGTCACGTTCGGCGCGGGCCTCGGCGGCGTGACGTCGGAGTTCGGCAAGTTCGGGGAGCCGACCGACGCGAAGGTGCGTGCAGCCATGCTCGACGAAGGACTCGAGCTGCTACGACGGTTCTGGTCCGGGGAAGAGGTCACGCATCACGGCGAGCACTACACCGTCGACGGCGTGACCCTCGCGCCGGCACCCGTCCAGGAGCGGCTGCCGATCTGGATCGGCGGCAACCGGCCTCCGTCGCTGCGACGTGCTGCGCGCTGGGACGGGTGGCTCGCGGACGGCGCCGACCCAACCGGAGTGACGCTGTCTCCCGACGACATTACGCGCAGCATCGCGACCATCGGCCGGTCGGATGAGTACGACGTCGCGGTCCTGGGCGAGAGCGACCGCATGGATTCCGGCGCGTACGCCCAGGCCGGTGCGACGTGGTGGCTCGAGAACCTGCACGACAAGCGCGGCGGGGTCGACGAGATGCTGGCCCTCGTGCATCAGGGCCCGCCGCGCTAGCGGGCGAGTTGAAGGACTACGCGGACTCTTCGATCGGATCGGCATCGTCGTCGACGACGCCTTCCGCGCTCGTGACGAGCGTCGGCTTCAGGTGCTTCTCGATCGTCTCCTTCGTGATCACACATTTGGAGACGTCGCGGCGCGACGGCAGCTCGAACATCACGTCGAGCAGCGCGGTCTCGATGATCGAGCGGAGGCCGCGCGCGCCGGTTTCCCGCTCGAGTGCCTTGTCGGCGATCTCCCACAGCGCGTCGTCGGTGAAGACGAGCTCGATGCTGTCGTAACCGAAGAAACGCTGGTACTGCTTCACGAGCGCGTTCTTCGGCTCCATCAGGATCTGCACGAGGTCCTCTCGCTTCAACTGATGCACCGCCGAGATGACCGGCAGTCGCCCGATGAACTCCGGGATCAGTCCGAAGTTGAGGAGATCTTCCGGCATCACCTTCGCGAGCAGCTCCGATGACTCGATCGAGCTCTTGGACCGCACCTGCGCGCCGAACCCGACAGCGCTCTTGCCGATGCGCTTCCCGATGATCTTGTCCAGCCCTGCGAACGCCCCGCCGCAGATGAAGAGGACGTTGGTCGTGTCGATCGAGAGGAACTCCTGGTGGGGGTGCTTCCGCCCACCCTGGGGCGGCACCGACGCGACCGTTCCCTCGAGAATCTTCAGGAGCGCCTGCTGCACGCCCTCGCCCGAGACGTCACGCGTGATCGACGGGTTGTCCGCCTTGCGCGCGATCTTGTCGACCTCGTCGATGTAGATGATCCCGGTCTCCGCCTTCTTGATGTCGAAGTCGGCGGCCTGGATCAGCTTGAGGAGGATGTTCTCGACGTCTTCGCCGACGTAGCCCGCCTCGGTGAGCGCGGTCGCGTCCGCGATCGCGAACGGAACGTTGAGGATGCGTGCGAGCGTCTGTGCGAGCAGCGTCTTCCCGCAGCCGGTCGGGCCGAGCAGGAGGATGTTCGACTTCTGCAGCTCGACGTCGCCTTCCTCGGTCCCCATCTGAACGCGCTTGTAGTGGTTGTAGACGGCCACCGCGAGCGTGCGCTTGGCCTCTTCCTGGGAGACGACGTAATCGTTCAGGACCGAGTAGATGTCCTTCGGCCGGGGGAGATTGTCGAGATCGAGCTGGGCCGGAGCGGTCAGCTCCTCATCGATGATCTCGTTGCAGAGATCGATGCACTCGTCGCAGATGTAGACGCCGGGCCCGGCGATCAGCTTTTTGACCTGACGCTGGCTCTTCCCGCAGAAGCTGCAGAGGAGCTGCTCGTTTCCGTCTGATGCTCGGGCCACGTCTCTCCTTTTAGACGGTCAGCGCCCCGCCGTCTAGCGATGGGCGATGACGTTATCGATGATGCCGTAGTCCTGGGCTTCTTGCGAAGTCAGGAAATAGTCCCTTTCCATGTCCTTAGCCACCTGCTCGGTTGGTTTCCCGGTGTGCTCGGCCAAAATCTCCTCCAGGCGCCGCTTGAGATTGATCGTTTCACGGGCCTGGATCTCGATATCGGTCGCCTGCCCTTGGAAGCCGCCCGAGACCTGGTGGATCAGGATCTTGGCGTTCGGCAGGGCCACGCGCTTTCCTTTCGCCCCACCCGCCAGGATGACCGCGCCCATCGACATCGCGATCCCGATGCAGGTCGTCTGGATATCCGGCTTGACGTACTGCATCGTGTCGTAGATGGCGAGGCCGGAGTACACCTGGCCGCCCGGAGAGTTGATGTAGATCTGGATGTCCTTCTCGGGGTCCTCGGACTCGAGATGGATCAGCTGGGCGATGATGAGATTCGCGATCTGGTCGTCGATCGGAGTGCCGAGGAAGATGATCCGCTCGTTGAGCAGACGCGAGTAGATGTCGAACGAGCGCTCGCCACGCGAGGTCTGCTCGATCACCATGGGAATCAACGGGCTCATGTCAGGCTGGCTCCTTGCTACCGGGGGTCCACAGTTTCGTCTCGGTTGCTGGCTTTTCCTTGTCCGGGGTCCAGATGGCTTCACGGGCCGCGGCCTGCTCGGGCGCGATGCGGTCGACCTCGTCGACGATACGGTCGAGGGCGCGCGAGAGCCGCATGCTCTCCCGCTCCGTGTCGTAGGCACCCGCGCCGCGCGCCTGCTCGATGATCTTGTCAGGCTCCTCGAAGCGATCGCGGAAGGCCTGGTCGACCTCCTCGTCCGAGACCTGGATGCCGAGCTGGTCGGCGGCGGCCTCGAGGACGAGTTCGCCGGCCACCGAAGCGGCCGCCTGGTCGCGCAGACGCTTGATCAGATCCTCGGGCGAATCGCCGGACATCTGGATGTAGGTCTCGAGCGACCCGCCGCTGCGCTGGAGCACGGCATCCAGCTCGCGCAGCAGCGTTCTCGTGCGCGCGTCGACGAGCGGCCCAGACACCTGGACCTTCGACGCTTCTACGAGCCGGTCGAGCGCAGCGCGTCTGAAGACCTCGTTCACCTCGGCTTCGATCTGTTCGCGGATGCGCTGCTCGATGTCGGCTCGGAGCTCGTCGAGCGTGTCGAACTCGGAGGCGGAGCGCGCGAGCTCGTCGTCGAGCTCGGGCAGCACCTTCTCCTTGATCTCCTTGACGACGGCCTGGACCTTGATCGGCTCGGCCTCGCCGGCTGGCTCCAGCTCGATCTCCTTCGTCTCGCCGGCGCTCATGCCGACGAGCTGTTCCTCGAGCTCCGGGATCAGCCGGCCTGAGCCGAGCTCGACGACGTAGTCGCGCTCGCCACTGTCGTCGGTGATGAGATCGACGACGACGGTGTCGCCGAGCGCGGCGGGGCGACCCTCAGCGGGGGTCAGCTCGGCCACCGTCGAGCGGAGGACGTTGAGCTCGTGGTCGACGAGGTCTACGGGGAGCTCGGGCTCGGCGTAGGGCACCTGCAGCTTCGTCCAGTCGGCGACCTCCGGCTTGGGGAGCACCGAGACGGTCGCCGTGAAGTGCCAGTCGTTGTCTTCCGAATCGGGCAGCTCGTAGTCGAGCTCGGGCTGCTCGACCGGACGGATCCGCTCGCGCGCGGCGGCGTTCCAGAACCAACCCGAGATGTGGCTCTCGATCGCTTCGCTCAGGAGGCGTTCTTTCCCGATGTGCGACCGGAGCACAGGCATCGGAACCTTCCCTTTGCGGAACCCGGGAATCTTGACGCTGGAAGCGAGATCGGAGGCGGCGTGCTCGACCGCGTGATGGACGTCCGCACTCGGGACATCCACCGTGAGCCGGACTTTGTCGTCCGGCAGCTCTTCAACCCGCGTCGCCATCGAGCCATTAGACCAAACGGTTCCAGGCCTGCGACTGAGGGCTCATCGGTGGGGTTGCCCTAGCTGGTTCGTCATGCCGGAGTTCCGGCATCTCCAACCGGAGTCAAGCCGGAGCCGCGGCCAAGCCGCGTCTCCTCTACTGCGGCATCCGCAAGCGGAAGTCAAGCCGGAGCCGCGGCCAAGCCGCGTCTCCTCTACTGCGGCATCCGCAAGCGGATGCCTCGGCGATAGCCTGCGGCCAGTGGAGCTCTACATCCTCGCTCGCCACGGCGAATCGACCCTGAATTTCGAGAACAGGATCAACGGGGACCCGGCCGTGGCCGTCGCCCTGACGGAGAAGGGCCGGGAGGAGGCCCGCCTGCTGGGCAAGGAGCTCGCCCACATTCGCCTCGACCTGTGCCTCTGCACTCGGTTCTCACGCACGCGGGAAACCGCGGAGATCGCGCTCGAGGGTCGCCACGTACCGATCGAAGTGGAGCCGCTCCTCGACGACATCGACGTCGGCGACCTCGAGGGAATGAGGCTCGAGGACTACCGGGCGTGGAAGCGTGAGCACACGCGGAAGGATCCGTTTCCGGGGGGCGAGTCACTCGATGCGGCGGCGCTCCGCTACGCGCAGGCCTTCCGTAAGCTGCTCGATCGGCCGGAGATCTCGGCGCTCGTGGTCTCGCACGAGATCCCGCTGCGGTATGCGATCAACGCGGCGGACGGCTCGGACGATCTCGACGGGCCCGCCCACCAACTGGCGAACGCGACGCCCTACCTCTTCGACGAAGACGCCCTGGGCCAGGCCGTGGCTGGTATCGAGCGTCTGACCTGAGGCGTCGCTTGCGATGCCTCTTCAGAGCCGGCGCGGCTTCGCCGTGTCGGCGGCTTCACCCGCAAGCTCGGAACCAGGGCCTTGCGAGCCGCGTCGCGCGTCTCGCGTAGGATCACTTTTTCAGGCCCGACGGCGAAGGGAGCGAGATGAATCTGATCCAGAGAATCGACGAAGCCCGGACACGCTGGAACGTCCTCGACCACCCGTTCTATGTCCGCTGGGAGCGCGGCGAACTGACACGCGACGACCTCGCGTACTACGCGGGTGAGTACCGGCATGCAGTCGTGGCACTCGCGGCGGCGGCGGCGGTCGGCGGCGACGCCGAGCACGCGGCCGAAGAAGCGGCGCACGTCGATCTCTGGGACGACTTCGCTGCCGCGCTGGACGCGCCGCTCGATCGCGAGCCGAGCATCGAGACCCGGGAGTGCACGACCGCCTGGCGACCTGAGGATTCCCTGGAAGCGCGAGCCGTGCTCTACGCAGTCGAATCCGGCCAACCGGCCGTCTCGCGGACGAAGCTCACCGGCCTCGTCGAGCATTACGGATTCACCGCAGGATCGAAAACCACCGAATACTTCGAACTGCACGCAGACCGAGACCACGAGCACGCCGCAGCGTCAGCCGAAGTGCTGCGAGCGGCAGCACCGGACGACGCAGACCGCCTAGTGGCCGCCGCGGAAGCAGCCCTCGAGGGCAATTGGCGCCTTCTAGACGGCGTTCAATCCCAGACGGCCTGAACGCGCGAATGCCGGCTTTGCCGGCGTTCGCTGATGCTGCTCCTCGGATGTGGTCGAGCCGACCGAAGTCATCATGGCCCGCGAAGCGGACCGGACTTCGGTCGGGAGGGAATGCCGGCTTTGCCGGCGTTCGCTGATACCGCTGGTCTGATGGGACGTGAACCGACCGAAGTCATCATGGTCGGCGCAGCCGACCGGACTTCGGCCGGGAATGCGGGCGAGAGGACTCGAACCTCTAAGGAGCGTCAGCCCCACCGGGACCTAAACCCGGCGCGTCTACCAATTCCGCCACGCCCGCGGCGAGTCCAGGGTAGACCTTTCCTCTTCAGGAGGCATACGATCCAAGGCGGCCGGAACGTGAAATGAAGCGCGCAGGACCCATAGTGCTGGTCCTCCTCGCCGCCACGGCATTCACGGCCGCTGCGGCAGGGCGAGGTTCGTCTGGTCCGACGGCGGACCGGTGCGGTGGGCAACTCTGGCGATTGAAGACGCTGAGCGATCCCGGGCGCAACACGGTCGAGCTCGAGCCGACTGTGACGACGATCGCTGCGATCGGCGAGCTTCCGTACCCGCGGCCGTTGCCGACGTCTCGGCGGACGGCCTTCCAGCGCCATGTCTGGCAAGTCGTGGCCCAGATCACGAAGTACCGCGTCGAGACCGGCGGGATCAGGCTCGAGCTCTACGACCATGAGTCATACCTCCATGCCGTCATTCCCACGCCCGACTGTCTCTCGAGCAGCACGCGTGCGCGCAACGACATCGCGTCCGCCTTCAAGCTTTTCAGCGGCGACTGTGGTCACCCGACGACAAGGGACTGGCAGTCGCTCGGGGCGATCGTCTACGTACGCGGCGTCGGTTTCTGGAGCCAGCGTCGGTCGCTGCGAGGCGCCGCACGGAACGGCGCCGAGCTACATCCCGTGACCGGGCTCCGCATCGTCGCGGGCTGCGGTTAGAGAAGGCTCCTGGGGGCCGTCAGTGGAGTGCGACACCGGCAGTTGAAGCCAGAAGGTCGAGCCTCGGCCCGACTCGCTGTCGAAGCCGATCTGTCCCCCATGCGCTTCGACGATCTGACGTGCGAGGACGAGGCCCAATCCGGTGCCCGCGATCCCCCGCTCCCGGCCGACGTCGCCCCGAAAGAACTTCGTGAAGATCTGCTCCTGGTGTCCTCCGGGAATCCCGAGCCCTTCGTCCCGCACCCAGATCCACGCCTCGTCCCCGATCAGGGTGGCGGTCACCTCGACGACTCCCCCGTCGGGCGAGTACTTGATCGCATTCGAAAGGAGGTTCCCAACCACCTGGGCAAGGCGGTCGCGATCGCCGCGGACTGAGAGCGCCTCGTCGGCCGGCTGAAACTTCAGCTCGTGCTCGTCGCTCTGCGCCGAATAGAGCGTGACCTGCGTGGCAAGCAACTCGTTGAGATCGACCTCCTCATTGCGCAAGTCGAGCGCTTCCTGCTCGACGCGCTGGAGGTCGAGGAGGTCGTTCAGGAGCGCCGCCAGACGGCGTGCCTCCGAGCGGATCACCTCCAGGTAGCGCTTCGTCTCCTCTGGCGGCAGATCTCGGTCGAGCATGAGAGACGAAAACCCGAGCACGCTGGCGAGCGGAGTGCGCAGCTCGTGCGAAACGTTGCTCACCAGCTCGCTCTTGACCTGCTCGCTTTCGAACAGCGTCTGGTTTCGCTCCTCGAGGTCTGCGACGGTTCGCTCGAGGTACGCCGCCATCGTGTTGAACGTTCGCTCCAGCTGTCCCACTTCACCGGGCCCATCTGTGTCAAGGCGCTCGGACAGGTCACCACCAGCAATTCGCGCCGCGGCCGCCGCGGTGAGGCGGACAGGCCTTGCGACCGCGCGGTTGACATAGATCGCTCCGATCAGGATCAAGAACAGCGCCGCGCCGAGCCCGATGCCGCCGACCACCAGCGAGTTGCGCGTCGTCGCGCGGGCCGCCCCGTTGCGTGCCGCGCTCAACGCCTTTTCGGTCGCGATGAAGCGTTCGAATTGTTGGCGAATCGCCTCGACCTGGTTTCGTCCGCGTGCGTCCGTGGCGACGCTCGGCGCTTCGGCCGGGTTCCGCCGCAAGAAGTCCACGAGCGGAACGGAGTAGTCGCTGAAATACACCTGAATCTCGTTCTTGATGGCGAGTGCACGACGGTGCTGCAAGCCGTTGTCCCTGGTCAGCTGCACGAGCGTCGCGATCGCGCCCGGATACAGCGCCTGGGCCCTCCGCCAGGGATCGAGGTAGCGTTCGTTCCGCGTGAGCGCGAACCCGCGCGCGCCCGTCTCGAGATCGATCACGAACGTCTGGAGCTGGTTCGCGGTCGCGATCACCTGCTGCGAGCGCCGCGCGTCCAGCGAGCGCTGGTGGAGACTGACGATCGCAAGAAAGAGAACGGCGAACACGATCGCCAGACCGATCGCAACAGCGATCGCGGAGAAGGCGATTCGTGCGACGAGCCCAGACCCCGTCCACGATCTTCTCGACTCACCGTTCGATTCACCCGAGCCTGCAAAAGCTTCTGCGTCGGGGCCGGCCTGGCTCATCGTCTTTCGGTGAGAACCTCCTCCACCGCAGCGGTGATTTGCTCGGGCTCGAAGGGTTTTACCATGACGCGGTCTGCGCCCTGCCGCAACGCCTCGTCGCGTGTCGCCGGCTGAGCCGTCAGGACGATGACGGCTGTACCCGAAAGCGTCTCGTCGCGCCGCAGCTCTGCGAGCACCTCGAGCCCGTTCCGGCGCGGCATCATCATGTCGAGAATTACGACATCGGGACGGAGGCGCCGTGCGATCACGAGCGACTCCTCGCCGTCGTCGGCCTCTGCGAATCGGTACGGCCCGACCAGGCTGACCCGGATCAGCTCGCGAAGTGACGGCTCGTCATCGCAGATGAGCACGGTTGCTAGGGAACCGGCCATCACTCGCATGCAAGCAGATCCCGACTGAAACTCCTAGCGATATGTGCCCACTGCGGCTTGCCTAGGATGTTCCGGACGTGGCGGACGCGCAGCAGGAGACACTCGAGCCTAAGGAGTGCCCAAGCGGACATGGGCCGATGCGTCTGCGTACCCGCTGGGCAGGCCAGCAGGCACACCCGGGCCGAAAGGGCTCGCACGCGGAGCCGATCACCGAGTGGGTCTGTCCTCGGTGCGGACGAACCGCCCCCTTGGATTGATCCGGATTGCCTAGTTGGTGCAGGCCGGCCTCCCGGCACTCGGCGTGACGCGGGAGGCCCAGCCTGGCTAATGGATGTGCAGGTTCACGCCCAGCAGGACAAGCGGCCACAGAACCGTTGCGAGCAGGGCGGAGATGATCTGCTTGATGGTGTGCAGATTCGACCA